>DASQTN010000157.1:0-20236 GCA_035641895.1 Chryseolinea sp.
AAAAACCAGCCTTACAACCAACAATCTATGAGTACTCAACAGAAGTCATACGTCGTGCCCATGATCATTATCGGCGCACTCTTTTTTATTTTCGGATTTGTGACCTGGCTTAACAGTGTACTCATACCTTTTTTGCAACAAGCATGTGAGCTCACGGATTTTCAGGCTTATCTGGTCACTTTCGCTTTTTATATTTCCTATTTCGTGATGGCAATTCCATCGTCAATGATCCTGAAAAATACAGGCTATGCCAAAGGAATGTCGATTGGCCTTGGGGTGATGGCGGTTGGGTCTCTTGTTTTCATTCCCGGGGCGATGCTTCGATCATATCCAGTATTTCTTTTCGGTTTATTTGTACAGGCGACAGGGATGACCTTGCTACAAACAGCCTCCAACCCATACATCACTATTCTCGGCCCCATTGAAAGTGCAGCGAAAAGAATAAGCATCGTGGGCATCTGCAACAAAATAGCGGGCATGATCGGAATTCTCATATTAGTCGAGTTGCTCTTTAGTGACACCAAAGCAGTTTCAGAAAGAATCAGCACATTGAGCGGTGAGGCGTTAAATGCCGAACTAGACGCGCTGGCCGCGCGGGTAATTGTTCCCTATGTTATTATGGCCATCGTTCTTGGAGGCCTTGCGCTTATGATTATCAAGGCTCACCTTCCGGAAATCAACCAAGAAGACGACGCCGCTGGGCCAAGCCATGAAATAAAAGGAAAATCGTCTGTATTTGATTTTCCACACCTCATACTCGGCGTCATTTGCATTTTCGCATATGTGGGAGTCGAAGTTCTTGCTATTGATACCATTGGACTGTATGGTCAGTTTATGGGTTTTGACTTGAATGTCGCCAGCAAATTCGGTATTTATTCCCTCATTGCTCTTACAATCGGCTACTTGCTGGGCATCGTTGTTATTCCAAAATACCTCAAGCAGCGGAACGCTCTTGTAATTAGCGCTACGCTAGGATTCGTATTTGCTATTGGAGCGCTTCTTACACAAGGGACGGTCTCCATTGTTTTCATTATACTTTTAAGTTTTGCTCACTCCCTTATGTGGCCATCCATATGGCCGTTGGCCATCGACAGGCTCGGACGTTTTACAAAAACAGGCTCAGCATTGCTTATCATGGGTATCTGTGGTGGAGCGCTGCTTCCATTGGTTTACGGCGCGTTAGCCGATAGCAGCGACCGTCAAAGTGCCTACTGGATCCTGCTTCCCTGCTACCTGTATATTCTTTATTTCGCTATAAAGGGCTACAAAGTGGGAAGGGCATAACCCGCCGCCACCTTGTAAAAAATCTTTTTAAGAAGGGCGAAAATAATTTCTGAAACCTTTGTCCATGTTCCCAACGCGAGCTCGTCATAGGGGAAATTATGTTCAATCAAAAATCTAATGACAATGGAAAAGTACATGTTTATTTTTCTTGGCGGAGATCCAAGCAACCTTTCACCCGAAGCCCAACAAGCACACATGCAAAAATGGTATGACTGGGTGAAAAAACTGGAAAATGAAAAAAGGTATGTGGGCGGGGAAGCGTTGCTTCCAGGAGGCAAAACTGTTACGGGACCTAAAAAAGTTGTAACGGATGGGCCATTCGCCGAAAGTAAAGAAGTCGTTGCCGGTTATTTCGTAGTACTTGCTAAAGACCTGAACGAAGCAGTTGAAATGGCAAAAGAATGTCCCGACTATGTATTGAATGGAATTGTAGAGGTACGTGAGGTGATGAAATTTGATAATATGTAAGGTGCATCATCGCATTTAAGGCAGCAATAATTTAACGGGGAAACTTTTTAAATTTATGCATGCCCGAGCAACAACTTAATAACCTGATTGGTCATCTTTTTCGTCATGAAGCGGGAAAGATGGCCTCGGTATTAACGCGATTATTGGGATTTAATTCATTAGAGCTGGCAGAGGATATTGTTCAGGATACCTTGTTGCAGGCAATGTCTACCTGGAAGATAAAGGGTGTCCCCGAAAACCCCGCAGCCTGGCTTTACACGGTTGCAAAGCGAAAAGCGATTGATGCCATCCGGCAACAGAAAATTCACGAGCGACATCATTCCGAAATGGGATTGGCCCTGAAATCAGAGTGGACACTATCACCTACAGTAAATAATTTATTTCTGAGCAATGAAATTGAGGATAGTCAATTGCGAATGATCTTTGCCTGTTGTCACCCGTCCATTCCCTACGAATCACAATTGGCGCTCACGTTAAAAACTCTTTGTGGATTAAGCGTCACGGAAATCGCGAATAGTTTTCTAACGAATACCGAAACGATAACCAAGCGATTATATCGCGCCCGTGAAAAAATCCGGGAGGAAAACATCACGTTAGAAGCACCCATACCCGCAAACCTACCGGGACGCCTGGACGCCGTTTTACATTCTCTTTACCTTTTGTTCAATGAAGGATATAATTCGTCTCACCCTGATCATCTTATCCGTCATGACCTGTGTGAGGAATCGATGAGGCTTTGTTTGTTGCTGGTGAATAACCCGATGACTGCTATACCAAAAGCGAAAGCCCTTCTTGCATTGATGTGTTTTCAAGCCTCCCGTGCCGAAGCGCGTATCCATGCAGATGGCTCGATCATCCTTTTGAAAGATCAGGACCGATCTAGCTGGAGCCAGCAATTAATTGAAAAAGGAAAATTTTATTTAGAGCATTCCGCAGAGGGCGACGCATTTTCAGAATATCACATTGAAGCCGCAATTGCAGCGTGTCATGCGCGTGCAAAATCATTTGACGAAACAGATTGGGAGCAAATCCACCGGTTTTATTCTATTCTCGCAGTGATAAAACCAAGTTCTATCGTTGAGCTGAATAAAGCAATTGCACTTGGCTATGCCAAATCTCCCATCGAGGGTCTAACGGCGTTAAAAAAAATAGAAGACCTTCAAAACCACTACTTGTACCACGCCGCCATTGGGGATTTTTATGCTGACATCGGAAATGGTGAACAAGCTAGAATGAGCTATGAGACAGCGATAACACTTACGCCGTCCATTGCCGAAAAGAAATTGTTGAAGTCAAAGCTGGAAAAATCCTGAAACGTTGTTAGCCGTGGGGACTAAACTTCAGAAGTTTTACTCGCCACGAATCCGCCAAAAGCACATCCTACCGTATTTGCAACAATGTCGAAGAAATCGAACGATCGGTGAGCAACGAAATTTAACTGTATGAATTCGATGGCTATTCCGTAGGCAACAAACGCTGTAGCTATCCATAAATACATGCTGTTTATTTTTTTCTTATCGGTTATACGAGAACGCGGTGGTAAAATCCATAGAAAAACCAATACTGAGAACAATCCGATATGTGCGATTTTGTCAAAGTGAATTTTATCCAACCAATTGATTCGGGGAAACTCTCGTCCTGGCAAACAAAAAAGGGTCGTCGCTACGGCAAGAGCCAGTATACCAGGCCAAAAAGAAGTGATTCGTATTTTCAAAACGTTTTTAATGTTTTCAATCCTGTAAACTTAACGTGTTTTTCCAAAAAAAACGGACAGTTACTTCAATCAAATATTTAGTATATAGTTTTCGGAGATCAAGAATTTTCCCAGTCAATTCCTTAGTTGTGATCAAATACACTGCAGCGTCATTATTGATATTTTTTTCTTGCAATTTATTAGCCCAGAAAACGAAAAAACAAGAAGCCAGGCTTTTATCTGACCGCGCAGAATGGTTTGAAGGCAGTATTATGCTGACCGATGGCAATGAATTGAAAGGGCTTATCAAATACAACGATCGAAACGGAGTTCTTTCTTATCAAGACGGTACGGAATCCCGAGTGTTTACTCCCCTGCGGGTTGCTGCTTTCGAATTTTTTGATGAGAGTAAACAAAAGCAACGCATCTTTTATACGCTGACGTACGAGGATTCAGAAACGAATGTTGATAGACCACTTTTTTTTGAAGTCCTAAAAGAGTACAAGTCATTCGCAATTCTCTCAAAGTCTGACCGATTGGACGTAGATCAAAAAAATACTTCCACATCTTTTAGCGGGTTTAGCTCTAGCGCCGGTCTAGCCGATCCTTACGCGCCGCGCGAAGTAAGACTTGTCATCTCACAAACGGAAACTATCTATATTATGAAGTCTACCGGAGAGATTAACCCCTATTTTAAGGTCATAAATACTGACGATGGAACAAAGTCTTTGATTGTTGCTGGAAGAGACACGAAGACTAAAAACAAAATGATTGATCCTGAATTGCTGGAAGAGTTCATAGCGCCTTCAGATTATGAAAAGTTATGGCAATACGCGGATACAAATAATTTAAGCTTTAAGAAAAAGGAAGACTTCCTTAAGATCCTCGATTTCTACGATGAAATCTCCCGAGATTAATGCTATAACTTAACGCAAACGTTTTTGACATCCGTAAAAAACTTTAATGCTTCCCATCCGCCTTCTCGTCCAACACCAGATTGCTTCATTCCTCCAAAAGGAGTTCTCAAATCTCTGTTTAACCAACAGTTGACCCAAACGATTCCGCTTTTGATTTCTGCGGAAACACGGTGAGCACGTTTCAAATTCTCTGTCCAAATGGTAGCAGACAAACCATATGAGGTACCGTTTGCCGCCTCAATTGCCGCGATCTCAGAATTAAAAGGTTCAATTGTAACGACCGGCCCGAATATTTCTTCCTGATTTGTTTTGCATTTTTGGTTTAGTCCTGTGATTACGGTGGGCTCAATAAAATATCCATTCTCACACCGTCCCTTGACGTTAACCCGATAACCACCCGTAAGAATAGTACCGCCTTCCTGCTTAGCCAGGCTTACGTAGCTTAACACTTTATTTAAATGGTTTTCGGAGATCATTGCACCGATATTGGTTTTGCCGTCTAACGGGTCCCCTACTGCTAATTTCTGTGTTCTGCTTACAAATTCAGCAACGAACTTGTCATACAGGTTTTCTTCCACCAAAATACGCGAACCGCATAAACAAATTTCACCCTGGTTGGAAAAAGAGGATAAGATCGATGTTGTTACCGCGTTCTCAAAATCACAGTCGGCAAAAATTAAATTCGGATTCTTGCCACCCAGTTCAAGCGAAAGCTTTTTAAAGGACGGAGCAGCTGTTGTTGCAATTTTTTTTCCGGTTGCTGTTCCTCCGGTAAACGAAATCGCTTTAATCTCCGGATGTTCGACAATGGCTTGCCCGGCTTTCGAACCTAAACCGTGAACAATATTCAACACCCCCTTCGGGAGGCCCGCTTCAATGCACAATTTAGAAAACAAAAAGGCCGTCATAGGTGAAAGCTCAGAAGGCTTCGCCACAACGGTACAGCCAGCGGCCAATGCAGGCGCTATTTTCCAGGTAAACAGATACAGAGGAAGGTTCCAGGGCGAAATACACCCAACGACACCGGCAGGAGAGCGCAATGTATAGTTCAGTGCCTGTACGCCTGTGATATGAGCCTCTGACGAAAAGTGAATCGCAGCCGTTGCGAAAAATCGAATATTCGCCGATGCGCGTGGAATATCAAGGGTCTTTGCCAGGGAAACGGTCTTTCCACTGTCGATACTTTCTGCAAGGGCCAACGCATCAGCGTTGCTATCGATCAAATCAGCAATTCGCTGAAGTAATTGAGATCTTTTTTCGACTGCAAGAGAAGACCATTCTGCAAAGGCTTCATGCGCCGCGGTCACAGCATCGTTTACGTCCTTCTCATCCGAATCAGGAATTAAGCTGTAGACTGTCCCGGTAGAAGGATCGTAGTTGTCCAGGTATTGATTAGAGTTTGAGGATCTTAGTTCTCCATCGATGTAATTAAGAATCTTTTCCATCGTCACAGGCTTTTTGTCCGACCTCCGTCCACCGGAATATTAATCCCGTTTATATAACTGGCCGCAGGCGATGCGAGAAAGGCAACTGCGGCAGCAACCTCATGCGGTTCAGCGATTCTGCCGGCAGGAATTTCCGCTATCATCTCTTTTTTTAATTCTTCTACAGTCTTGCCGGTCTTAGTCGACTTTTCCTGCAAAACTGATTCAATGCGTTGTGTCATCGTTGCTCCGGGAAGTACATTGTTTACGGTTATTCCAAATGGTGCTAACTCAACGGATAGTGTTTTAGACCAATTGGCTACTGCCCCACGAATCGTATTCGACACTCCAAGTCCCCGAATCGGAGCTTTCACAGATGTCGATATAATATTAATGATGCGTCCATATCGTTGCTCCTTCATCCGAGGAACCAATGCTTGCGCTAAGATTTGATTGCATATCAGGTGGCTGCGAAATGCCTTCAAATATTCCTCTAGAGAAGCTTCGATCGCCAACCCAGCAGCTGGCCCGCCCGTATTATTTACCAGAATGTGAACGATTTGGCTCGATGCCAAATTCTTCGCTGTGTTTTCCACCTGGTTTGGAGCGTCAAAGTCAGCAACGAGGTAACCATGGTGTTGCTTTTCCGATGTTTTTAACTCGTGTATTGTGGCAACTAATTTCTTCTCATTCCTTGCGATTAAGGTAACACTGGCACCCATCAAAGCAAGCTCAATGGCTGCGGCTTTTCCAATTCCTTGCGTGCTTCCGCAGACAACGGCTCTCTTACCTTCCAAATTCAAGTTCATATTCAGTGCGCTTAGAAAATCTTTAGTAATTTTAACGAAATAAATTCAACGATATGGTCACTTTTATCCTTATAAAGATTGGGTGACAAATCAAAATTGGATATTAGTACAATTACCATGGCGATACGAAGACCTTTTAATTTGAAGCAATGGATCACCGAGAATCGTGATCTGTTGAAACCTCCGGTTGGCAATAAAAATCTTTATGCTGACGCAGGCGACTATATCGTAATGATTGTAGGAGGACCAAACGCGCGTAAAGATTACCATTACAATGAAACTGAAGAACTGTTTTACCAACTGGAAGGAAATATTAATGTGCGGGTCCAAGAGGATGGTAAACCCGTTGATATTCCCATCAAGGAAGGAGAAATGTTTCTGTTACCCTCCAATACCCCGCACCGCCCAGAGCGACCAGCAGGAACTGTTGGCCTTGTAATTGAATGCAAGCGCGAGGACGAAAACATGCTGGACGGGCTGATCTGGTTTTGCGACAACTGCAACAACAAGCTCCATGAATACAGGTTTCATTTGGAAAATATCGAGAAAGATTTTCTACCACGCTTCCGCGAATTTTACGGGTCAAAGGAATTACGCACCTGTGATAAATGTGGAACGGTGATGGAAGCGGATCCCCGATTTGTCTGATCGTATCAATGTCATCTTAATCTGGAATCTTTCAATTTTATAATCTTCAATTTATTTGCATGACAGGTTTGGCATACTATACTTCACCAGTGGGAGAATTGTTGATCGAATCGGAGGAGGATAAAATCGTCACAGTTAATTTTCTCAAGGATTCAAAACGAGCAGAATCGCCCACTGTCGTCATTGAACAATGCATCGAAGAGCTGGAGGAATATTTTTATAAAGGACGAAAATTCTTTACTGTTGATTTAAATCCAAAGGGAACGGAATTTCAACGAAAAGTGTGGAGCGAATTGTTAAACATCCCTTATGGACAAACTATTTCCTATGAGGCGCTGGCGATTAGCATCGGAAACGTAAAATCGATTCGAGCTGTTGGGCTTGCAAACGGCCAGAATCCAATTGCAGTCATCATTCCTTGTCACAGAGTGATTGGTAAAAGCGGAGAACTTGTAGGTTACGGAGGAGGTCTTGAAAACAAAGAGTGGCTGCTTTATCACGAAGGAGCATTGTTAAAACAGCTTACATTGTTTTGATAGCTAAATTACCCTTTAAAACCGTCCTTATTTGAACCCTAAATTCGAAAATAGCTTACGATTTGCCAGAAAATTAGATCAAGCCGACAGCCTCAGTTCCTATAGGTCTAAATTTTTTATTCCTAAAGTGGACGGACGGACGGTAATTTATTTCTCGGGAAACTCCCTTGGTCTCCAGCCCAAACAAACGCGGACTTTTGTCAATCAGGAATTAGACGATTGGGCCAACCTCGGGGTGGAAGGACATGAACAAGCGCACCGACCCTGGCTTTACTATCATAAGTTTTCAAAAAAAATTCTTGGTCAATTAGCCGGAGCAAAGCCAAGCGAGGTAGTAGCTATGAATCAGCTTACCGTCAATCTTCACTTAATGATGGTGACATTTTACAGGCCAACCAGCCGACGCTACAAAATTCTTACCGAGGCTGGCGCCTTTTCCTCCGATCAATATGCTTTTGAATCTCAAATAAAATTTCATGGTCTAAATCCTGAGAAAACTCTCGTTGAGTTGAGTCCGCGAGATGGAGAATTTACCCTGCGCACCAGTGACATCATTAGCGCTATAGAAGAACACGGAAATGAATTGGCTCTTATAGTATTCGGTGGCGTTCAATATTATACCGGACAATTTTTCGATGTCAAACGAATCACAGATGCGGGTCATAAGGTTGGCGCCATTGTTGGATTCGATCTGGCTCATGCCATTGGAAATGTTGACCTCCACTTGCACAATCACAACGTCGATTTCGCCGTGTGGTGCAGTTATAAATACCTCAACGCCGGGCCTGGTGGAATTGCCGGAGCATTTATTCATGAAAGCCATTTCGATCGTGACGATTTACAACGATTTGCAGGATGGTGGGGTCATCAGGAAAAAGAGCGCTTCGAGATGCGGAAGGGATTCAAGCCGATCGCAGGCGCTGACGGCTGGCAGGTATCCAATGTGCCGATTTTTCAGGCGGCGGCCCATCTGGCATCGCTTGAAATTTTTCAACAAGCCGGGATTAAGGCTCTTCGAAAGAAAAGTATTTTACTTACAGGGTATCTTGAATACTTGCTAAAGGAAATTGATCCTTTCGAAAATTCGTTCAGCATAATAACACCAGCTAAAGCTCAAGAGCGGGGTTGTCAGCTTTCTATATTTTTGAAAAAGAATGGGAAGCGAATTTTTAATTCACTTAGCAAAAAGGGCGTATCCCTTGACTGGAGACAGCCAAATGTAATACGGCTGGCACCTGTACCGTTGTATAATAGCTTTGAAGAGGTATTTCGATTCGCTGAAATTTTTAAGCAAGTCGCTGACCACTAAAGTGGTCTGACGACTTTAAACACCGTTGTCTCAATTAATGAACACATATATGAAATTCAAGCCTAACAATTTTTACCATGTCTTTAATAGAGGAAATAACAAGCAGAAATTATTTTTCACGATGAGAATTACGAATTTTTTTTAAGGAAAATTGGCAACTACCTCTGCCCGAATTGTCGGGTCATCGCATATTGCCTTATGCCAAATCATTTTCATTTACTCATTTACGTTGAAAACGTGCCAAATCTCCCTTCGGGCACAATGCAAATTCTTGAACGGAAAATAGGGACGATGCAAAGCTCATACACAAGAGCCATAAATATCCAAGAAAAAAGAACAGGGTCCCTGTTTCAGGCCAAGTGCAAGGTATTAGAAGTTTCCACGGAACATGCCTCTGTTTGCTTTCATTATATACACAAAAATCCACTGAAAGCAGAGTTATGCCGGTCATTGGAGGCTTGGACCCATTCTTCCTTCAACGAATACTTAGATCCTGATACTTATGAGAAATGCATTTGCCACAAAGAAATCGCATATAATGTTTTAGGAATATCTGCTATAAAGGAGGTCTATTTAATGCAAACCTCTAAAGACGTTATTGGGAAGAATATTATGGATATTTTAACTAAATAGCTGAAAGTCGTCTGACCACTAAAGTGGTCAGACGACTTTGAACATATGCAAAAAAACATTGCTATAACGGGGGCAGGTCTTGTTGGTTCGCTACTGGCGATCTACTTAAGAAAACGAGGTTATAATGTCTCTGTTCTTGAACGTCGACGGGATGTACGGCAAGCGCTAAATGACGAAGGAAGATCTATAAATCTTGCTCTCAGCAGCAGGGGTATTAGAGCACTGGAGGAGGTAGGGCTTGCATCAGAAGTAAAAAAAATTACGATTCCGATGCATGGGCGGATGATACATGCCTTGGATGGATCGTTAACATTTCAACCCTACGGCAAACAAGGTCAGTTCATCAATTCCATCTCTCGCGCTGCGCTTAATAGGTTATTGATTGCTACTGCAGAAAGTGAGGGAGTGAAATTCCATTTCGAGCACCGGGTTACTAATGTGGACTTGTTAACCACTTCGCTGACAGTAGAAGCGAACGGCACGTCGAGCATTCTTAAATATGATGCCATCGTTGGTGCCGATGGTGCCTTTTCCGCCGTCAGGCATGCAATGCAGTTCACAGACCGTTATGATTTCTCCCAGGATTTTATTGAGCATGGCTACAAAGAACTCCAGATACCGCCCCGAAAAAATGGAGGTTTTAACCTAGACAAAGACGCGCTGCACATATGGCCTCGCGAAAGTTTTATGTTCATCGCACTTCCAAATCCCGATGGCAGTTTCACATGTACATTATTTTTTCCCTTTGAGGGTGAACTTTCCTTTAGTTCCCTTGACTCGGATGAGTCCATCATAAATTTTTTTAACAAAAATTTTCCTGATGCCCTGAAACTCATGCCTGATTTAATCGACGATTTCAAATCAAATACAACGTCGTCGCTGGTGACGGTAAAATGTTACCCGTGGGTTCGCCACAAATCGTTATTAATCGGAGACGCAGCACACGCTATTGTACCATTTTATGGACAAGGTATGAATGCAGGGTTTGAAGATTGTAGAATATTAAATGGGCTGCTGAATAAGCAGGAAGACGATTGGGAAAAAGCGGTTATAGTTTTTCAACAAGAGCGAAAGGCTGACACGGATGCCATTGCCCAGCTGGCATTGGATAATTTTATCGAAATGAGGGATCTGGTTGCTGACGCTGATTTTCTGTTACGCAAAAAAATAGAAGCAAAACTCCATGAATTATTTCCGGATCAATGGATCCCGCTGTATTCAATGGTCACATTTCACGATGAGATACGATACTCAGAAGCTTTGAGAATAGGCAGAAAGCAAAAAACAATTATGGATGAAGTAATGCAACTACCTGAAATTAAATCTACTTGGGAGGATTTAGATTTTGAACAACTTGTTCGTCGGCTTCGGGTAACTTAAAATGAAGTTTATACTCCTCATATCGCAATAAGATATCTTTCACATAATTCACAGGCTCTTCACACTTACAATATCCTGCTTTCGAAAGTGGGTCTTTATAAAATTTAGGGTCAGATTTTTTCAAGAGAAAAAATTCCACGTCCTCCCACCGTTGAGGGTCCTTTCCATATTTTTCAGCCAGCTTCCTTGAATCAAGAATGTGGGCAAGACCAGCATTATACGAGGCTAAAATAAACTTCATTCGTTCGCCTTCGTCCGTAATTCGTTTCGTCCAATAGCGGTCGAGATAATGCAGGTAATTTACTCCGGCTTTCACATTTTCTTTGGGATCATGAACGTCGGTTGCACCAAACCGTTTGGCCGTTTCGGGCATCAGCTGCATTAGCCCCTGGGCACCGGCCCACGATTCATCGCCCATTTTAAATTTTGATTCCTGATAGACGATAGACGCTAAGAGGCGCCAATCCCAGCCAAGCTTTTCTGCACCTTGTTTAATTAAAATATCATATTCAGAAAGCTTATTTCCTCCTAATGAGGAATAATCGCTGTTCATGCGCATCAACGATGTTCGCGGGCTCTTAAAGTAGCGATTATAAATTACCATAAAGGTGGGAGCCTTTTTTATTGTCGTAAGCCATTGATTTATTGTTTTCAGCAGTTGGGGCGCATTCATCCGAAGCGCCCATGCAATTTGCTGAGGCATGCTCAGCACAGTGTTAACGTCCAGGCTAGGGTAATATGAGGCATTCACATGGGCGAGCATGTGATCCGCTACAGTATAGTCGATTTCTCCGAGCGCCACTTTCCGTACAAGAGATTCACTTTCAGAGTTGATCGTGTCTTCTCTTATAATGATATCTCCGCCCAGTTCTTCAGAAAGATTTTGTAACCGCATCGCGTGACTTGTCCCCGATATCACGTGGATTTCCTTCCCGATCAGCTCTACAGGATTTCGAATTAAATTCTGATTTACCTGATCGAGGGTCAACCGTCTCCAATTATCGGGTTTGCGTTGAACAAGGACCTGATATGCATTAAAATGGGGATAGGTAAACGCCACTGAATTTTTTAGCGTTTTCGTTATCGCTAGAGGAAAAGCAATAATGTCACCTTCGCCTGAGTTAAGTTGATCGATAGCTCTTTCAATTCCAGAAGTAACTTTGATTTTCAGGTCGACTTTTAAATGTTCAGCTAAAAGTTTAAGCAGTTCATACTCATACCCCATCGGGTGTCCCTTGTAAATAAAATAGCTGATTGAATTATTGTCGACAAGCGCATTGATATAACCTCTTTTTACGATCGCATCAAGGTCAAGCTGAACTTGCGGTTCCGAATTTGAATCCTCCTTTTGGACTTGTTTGCAGGAAAAACCAGCAAAAAGCAGGAAAATCGTAAGAATACAGCGGCAACATACCAACATAAGACAATGAAAATACTCAATCCCCACAAAATTAAAAAGGAGACCCGAATGAGTCTCCTTTGAATTGGTACTGATGTAATTAATTGAAGATATAACGAATGCCAACCTGGGCTTGCCAAACGTTGTCTAGCGTGATGCTTTTTATGTAGGAATCGCGTAATAGCACCGTTTGCCCATCAACGTTTTGGGTTGCAATACGGTAAGATGGAACTCCGTCGGCATCAACGCCGGCAACCGTTAAAGGATTCGCCGTTATAGGAGGAAGACTGGAAGTTGACGCGGTACTTTGATAGCCCACACCCCAATCGTTGTTTAATAAATTTCCGAAGTTCAGAATATCAAGTCTGAATTGGAGCGTATTTTTCTTTTCCGATGCGCCTACTTTTACGAAGACCTCCTGAATAAAGGTTAAGTCAACGCGTGTAAGCCATGGATAAGACCCACCATTGCGTTCGGCGTATTGGCCCCTCCTTTCTCTCAAATACTCATTTCCATTAATATACTCCTCAAAGGCAGCCTGTTGCTGCTCTGGTGTGTACACCACCGCCGTAGCACCCGATCCGACGGTTAGCGGCGCAAAAGTCATTTCGCTCGCACTGTTCGGCACATAGATAAGATCATTGTTCTGACCATCACCATTTAAGTCATTACCATAGGCATAAGAAACTCTTGACCCTGGGGAGGCAACCACGCCCAGCGAAATCATAGAAGAGCCACCAAATTTTCCGCCATATTCGATGCGGTAACTAGCACCACCCATAATGCGATGCCGCAAATCATTGTCTCCAAATGAGGAGCTTAAATAATTTTGACCCGCAACGGTAGCGATATTGGCTTGAACTGTACTTCCCACCGATTGCATGTCACGAGCTTGTCCATAAGTGTAGGCGACTATTGCTCCGAGCCCTTTAGAAACAGGTTTCTCAATTTTCGCCGTTAAGGTATAGGCAAAACCCTTCGTGTTATTTTTCAAAACAAAAACGTTGGTAACCGCAGTATTGTAGAACCGGGCTATATTAACCGTATTATTTGCGCCGGAACCAGAACTTGCTACGCCCGAAGCAGGAAAACGATCCCGATTATCAGGCCCGCTAAACGTGCGATCCGGGGCTTTCAGGTTCGCATCGATGTACCTAAGCGCCTGGACGTTTTCGTTATAAATAAATTCTAACGTCCCTACTAATCCCCATGGCAACCGTTGATCTACGGCAAGATTTGATTTCCATACTAGGGGGTATTTTAAATCGCTGTCTGTGGCATTCACTACGTATGGCGGCAACGTTGTAATGTCGGTGCTTTCTGGAATAAATTCGGCAGGATTCGTGCGGAAAGGGTATGCCGTGCTGTTGGAAGCGCTTATCAATGCAGTATTCACACCGTTATTACCCAATTGATTGGACACCAACACCTGAGGGATCCTAGAAACGAAAAGTCCCGTACCACCTCGTATTTGCGTCGTCCTATTTCCAGTAACGTCATAGTTAAAACCAACGCGCGGCGAAACCAGGACCCTGGCTTTTGGAAAAGCTCCCGTATTCACGGAGTATTCATTTCCGTCTTCATCCCTAAAGACGAGACCTGCAACCACAGGATTGTAAAAATCGGATGCGGTTGATTTATCATAGGCAAATATATCGGCCCGAATGCCACCGGTTACTGTTAACTTTTCTGAGACCTTAAATTCGTCCTGCACATAAGCGCTGTACGTTGAAACCTTTAGTACCTGTAGCGGTTCTCCGCCATCCGGTAAAAGGGAATAACGCAAATTATAACGTACTACAGGAACCGGCGATATTGTCAAACTCGGATCAGCGAGCGCTGCTGCCTTGAAATCATCAATTGAATTATATACATAAACTCCGTTGGACGATGGGAAAAACACATTGTTTGACTTATAAAACTCATAGGCAATACCAACGGTAAGGGTATGTCCTTTACCCGCGAAATACGTAAAGTTATCAGTGAAATTAAAGGTTGAATAATTCAACTGGTTGCTTGGCGTGAAAGGATCGAACCCAACAGACGTATAGGTAGTGCCGCCGTTTAAAATATCGATCGTCGGGAATAAAGGATTTTTGTACTCACGATCTTCAATTTGTTTATTAAAAGTTACCACAAGGTTATTCGCAAATTTTCCTCCAAAAGTTGAATTCAACTCAGCGGCAAACGACCGTGTATTATCTTGAATAAGATAACCCGTATTCGCTGCTGATATTGCCAATGCGGAGTTTGTACGATTACCATTACCAGCTGTATTACTGCTGTTACTATTGCTGATTACGGCATCAGATTCAGAATCATGATGGGAATAACGTAACGATAGCTTATGCCTGCTGTTAATGTTATAGTCAATGCGCAATAGCGCCTTATTACTTGTTATTTCATTGTTAAAATTATCAATTGCACCAAGATCAAAATTGAAATTATTCATCATGAATTGACTAAGATCGTTGAGATCGGCAGCCGTAACTCGTGAGACATTACCCGTTGCGCCCGGCTTGTCGGTTACCCATTCTAGCGCAGGAGTCGTACTGGTAAAACGTTCGAAGTTTGCAAAAAAGAAAAGTTTATTTTTTATGATGGGACCACCAACCCGAAACCCTACGGTCTTCTCATTGATACTTACTGGCGGCAAAGGCCTGCCGTCCGCCTTATCACCTACCATGTCCTTTTCACTGTTTCTAAATATGTAATATACAGAACCAGATACGTCATTTGTACCTGAGCGGGTAACTGCATTGATGCCTGCTCCGGCAAAACCAGACTGCCGTACGTCAAACGGTGTTACATTTAATTGAATTTCATCCAATGCATCGAGAGACACTGCGGTCGTTCCGGTACGGCCCCCAGCCTGTGCAGAACTACCAAGACCAAACCCATTATTAAAAACTGAACCATCAATGGTAAAATTATTGAACCGGCTATCTTGTCCTCCGAAAGAACGCCCATTGCCATAGGGATTATATTTTACAATGTCATTCACCGTGCGCCCAATGGTAGGAAGGCTGTTGATTCGTTCCCTGCTAAAGGACGATGCGGCACCAGTCCGGTCGGAGCTAAAAATATCATTGGCGTCACCGCTGATTACAATTTCATCCAACTGTGTACTCTCATCTACCAATTTCGCGTTTACATCCGAAGCAACACCAAGATTCAAATAGATATCATTGAAGCTCTGCTCCTTATATCCAACGTATGTTATTTTGACAGTATAAGGTCCTCCAACCCGCATACCCGGGAGGTTGTATCGACCATCCGTTAGCGTTGTTGTCCCGTATTGTGTTCCGGAAGGTGTATGCGTTGCTATAACAGTTGCGCCCGGTAAAGGATCTCCGTTGTTATCTGTAACGATACCCTTCACGGACGAAGTGGTCACTTGGCCCAATAACGACAAGGTGGACATTAAGAATATTCCAAGGATAAGCGATAGAATTTTGCCCATAAGCTTTAGGTTAGGTGAATGAGTATTCAAAAGTATGAGAAGTGAAACACTTAAACTTTAAACCACCTTTAAATATTTCCATAAGTTGTTTACAATTGCTTAACAACTATCCGTTTGAGCTGTAAAAAAATGTGTTACTAATTTTGTTTGATATGAAGTATCTTGTTGGCATCCAATCCGGAGTTTTAAATTTTTTAAGAAAATGCGCAGTTTACTATTTCTGATTCTTATCATTCTATCGATTGCATTCGAACTGAAAAGCCAACCGGATTTGTCATACTACCTTCCCGAAAATGTGACGTATGATTCCACCATACCGACCCCACACTCGGTTATCGGTCACCACGTTGGTGAGTGGCACGTAACCCACGACCGGCTGGTCAGCTATATGTATGCTCTCGATAAAGCATCTGACCGGATAAGTCTTGAAGTAGCAGGATATACTCACGAAGACAGACCGCTGTTGTTGCTAACAATAACAGCGCCCAAAAACCATCAGAATCTGGAAAACATACGAGTCCAGCACAACCAGCTTGCAGATCCACAGCGATCATCAGCCCTGGATACTAAAAATATGCCTGCCGTATTTTACATCGGATTTAGTATTCATGGCAACGAGGCAAGCGGTGTTAATGCTGGCCTCCTTGTAGCTTATCATTTAGCAGCAGCCATGGGTCCGGAAATTGAAAACTACTTAAATAACACTGTTATTTTATTTGATCCTTGCTACAATCCTGACGGGATGCAGCGTTTTAGCAGCTGGGTAAATTCGCGCAAAAGTAAGATCACGTCAGCAGATCCGCTGGATACTGAACACAATGAAGTTTGGCCCGGTGGAAGATTTAATCACTACTGGTTCGATTTAAACCGTGATTGGCTGGTGGCTCAACATCCTGAGTCGCAGGCCCGCGTTAAAAACTTTCAAAACTGGAAACCGAATGTTTTGACGGATCATCATGAGATGGGAACAAACTCCTCTTTCTTTTTTCAACCCGGAGTTCCATCGCGCATGCATCCGCTCACACCGCAAAAAAATTACGAGCTCACCAAAAAGATGGGCGAATATCACGCAAAAGCACTTGATGAATTGGGTTCTCTTTACTTTACGCAGGAAGCGTTTGACGATTTTTACTACGGCAAGGGGTCGAGTTTCCCAGACGTACAGGGAGCAATTGGAATTTTATTTGAACAAGCGAGTTCCCGTGGACATGCGCAGGAAAGCGGCAACGGCATTTTGCGATTCCCATTTACGATCCGTAACCAATTTGTTACGGCATTAAGCTCTCTGAAATCCGTCGCGGCCCTCCGCGTTGATCTTTTGAATTATCAACGTCAGTTTTATAAAGATGCTGTGGCAGAGGCCAGTAAAAGCGCTAGTAAAGGTTATGTTTTTGGATCAAAGGACGCCGCGCGCGCATTCCAGTTATCAGAAGTCCTTCTAAGGCAGGAGGTGGAAGTCTATAGAATTAAATCCACCCAAACGATCAATGGCAAAATGTATGACCCTGCAACAAGTTATTTCGTGCCCATAAATCAACGTCAATATCGCTTGATAAGCGGAATGTTTGAAAAACGGTTGCAATTCAACGACAGCCTTTTTTACGATATATCTAGTTGGACATTACCGCTCGCTTTTGGTGTCGAATCCGATGAAGTAAAAGCGGCGCCCGCACTCGGGGAAAAAATTAATCTGGCAAAACTTTCGCCTGGGAGACTTGTCGGGGGCAAAAGCCAATACGCGTATGTTTTCGAGTCAATCGGATATTATGCACCACGATCGATCTATCGCCTGTTAAGTCATGGTCTTCGTATAAAAGTAGCCACAAAATCATTTTACAATGCTGACGGAAAAAAATTTGAACACGGTTCTATACTCCTTCCGTTGAGCGATCAGGATAAAACTGCAGAGCAGATAGAGTTTCTTGTCAATGAAATCATTTCCAAAGACGGAATTGATGTATACGCTTTCCACACAGGACTCGACTATCAGGGTACAAGTCTGGGTAGCAACTCGTTCCTGACCCTGAAAAAACCGGAAATAGCAATGTTGATTGGGGATGGATTTTCAGCAACCGATGCCGGCGAAATATGGCATATGCTCGACACACGTTTTAACATTCCACTCACCTTACTCCCCGTCGACGTTTTTAATCGGTCCTCCATTAGCCGCTATAATACGATTATCATCCCACCCTCCGCAGGCGCAATACAAATTTCAGAGAATGGCAGAGAAAAATTGAAGTCGTGGGTGCAGAATGGCGGCGTGATCATCGGATTGGAAAGTGCGCTGAATTGGCTCAACACGGTCGGCCTAGGCAAATTTGAAATGAAGAAAGAAAAAGAGAAAAAAGATACCCTCGTCCGACGACCTTATGGCTCCATCGAAGCATTTGCGGGAGCCCAGGAGACTAGCGGAGCTATTTTCAACGCGTTGGTTGATCTTACCCATCCGCTTCTATACGGATATTATAATACGAATATCCCGGTTTTTAAATCCAATAACCTATTTATGGAAAAGGCCAAAACTGCATATGGCAATCCGATTGTGTTAAATTCGTCATCACTCATTAGCGGATATATTTCAAAACAAAATTACAGCAGACTGCAAAATAGTTCGTTCGCAGGCGTTTCAGTTTTCGGGCAGGGGCGAGTCATTGGTTTTACAGACAATTTATGCTTCAGAGCTTTCTGGCTCGGGACGAATAAAATTATGACCAATGCTATATTTTATGGATCGCTTATTAACGCTGCATCGGCAAGATAGGATCAGGATGAATAGGATTGAAAGATGGACAGGATTTGCATCCGCGAATCGGAGCGATTAATTTCGATTTCAGCATCTGTTATGCACTTGCATTGCGCAACTAATTATTTTATGGGTAGGCTCATCAATGTGAGAAGAAATCCTGTCCATCTAATAATCTTAAAATCCTGTTCTGACAACAAATAATCCTTTCAATTGTATAATTTTAATGTTCAGATCAAAAGCTTTACTCATGCGATCACTTCTTGCACTTATATTTTTTTTGGCGATGCTTTCTTCACAGGGTCAACCTATCAAAGTGATGACGTACAACATCAGATACGATACGCCAAAAGATAGCATCAATCAATGGTCAAAGAGAACGCACAAGATTTACGCCTTGATTCAAAAGTATGATCCAGATCTCATCGGGTTACAGGAGGTCCTTCATCACCAGTTAATGGATTTGCTGGCTAATCTTCCTGCTTATACCCATATCGGTGTCGGTCGTGACGATGGAAAAACAAATGGAGAATATTCTGCAATTTTATACAAGAAAGATAGATTTAAGGCAGTCAACCAGAATACATTTTGGCTGTCGGAAACGCCTGAGGTTCCGGGAAGCAAGAGTTGGGATGCGGCCATTACCCGCGTTGCATCGTGGGGAACATTCCAGGACTTACAATCACGCAAAGAATTTTTGATGATCAATACGCATTTTGATCACATCGGCAAAGAAGCACGAAAACACAGCGCAGCACTTTTGAAACAAAAAGCAAATGAGATCGCAAAAAATTCTCCATTGATCATAACCGGTGATTTTAATTTTACGAGAAAAGATCCACCCTATTCAACTATAATGGATCCTACAGGTATCAAGCTAACGGACTCGGCACCCGCTAATTCCCCAGGAACTGCTTGTACGTTCAAAGTCAACTCTGTTCCCTGTACAGGAATTGACTACATCTTTCATTCTCAATCGATCAGCTCAAAGGACTACCAGGTAATTCAAGATAACGACGGAAAATATTATCCATCAGACCACCTTCCAGTGATGGTGACTATAAATATTAAATAAACGATTTAAAATTTCAGGCAACCATGCGTGATTCCTGGTAGGTGGCGGTCACTTCATCCAGAATAGCAACGACGTCATCAAACTTTTCAACCTCCACGAGCCGCGTGCGGAAAGGTTTAAAATCGGGAATGCCTTTAAAATAATTCGCATAGTGCCGGCGCATTTCAAAAATCCCCAGTCTGTCACCTTTCCAGCGTATGGAAAATTCCAGATGCTTTTTGGTAGCGCGAACCCGCTCAACCATATTAGGCAATAAGAGTTTTTCACCATACCGGAGGTAATGTTTTATCTCATTAAAAATCCAGGGATATCCGATTGCGGCCCGACCGATCATGATGCCATCGATACCATAACGATTTTTATATTCCAGGGCCTTCTCCGGTGAGTCGATATCCCCATTGCCAAAAACAGGAATATGCATACGCGGATTTTCCTTGATTTTAGCTATCAAA
>DASQTN010000158.1:0-2867 GCA_035641895.1 Chryseolinea sp.
TTAATGAAATAGCGGAGAATTTTGAAGTGAGCCGTCAAGCTGTTTCCCTTCATGTTAAAATTCTAATCGAGTGTGGATTGGTAGTCATAAAAAAGCAAGGCAGGGAACGATACTGCGAAGCAAAGCTGGAGCAACTCAACGACGTTGCAGAGTGGGTTGACTATTGCAAACAATTTTGGAGCACTCAGTTTAATTCTCTTGAGAAGTATTTGAAAAAGGAACAAATCAGCAAAAAGCGAAAGAAATGAGTGCGTCCGCGACTTTCAAGTTTAGCCGCCAGTTTAACGCTCCGCGGGAACGTGTATTTAATGCCTTCAGTAATACGGAAGCCCTTAACGCATGGTGGGGCCCTATTGAGACGAAGAATAGTGTGATCACGCTCGACTTCAGGACCGGAGGTATTTTTCATTACAGAATGGAGTCTCAAGAAAAAATAACTTACGGTCGGTTTCTCTTTAATAAGATTCAACCTTTTGAGCTATTGGAATTTACCAACGCATTTGCCGATGAAAATGCCAAAGTTGTGCGTGCTCCGTTTGATATTCCACTCCCTCTTGAAATTTTTTATCGTCTTCAGTTCATGGAGCACAAAGGTAAAACTATAATAGAAATGACCGGTAAGCCTGTTAACGCCAGCCCTGAGGAGGCAGCGGGATTTCTATCCATCAACCTTGGTATGGAACAAGGTTTTGGCTCGACATTTAAAAAATTATTTTCCTACCTGGAGAAGCAAAATGCTTAAGAGAAGCCTGCCTTATTACTGGTGTTTAACTATCATTGCCGTTCGTAATGAACCATAAGGAGACCGCTATCATGAGCAAAGGATTTTATGAGCTTCAAACGTGCGAAGCCATTTATCTGATTGAAGATCTGATCACCCTTTCCAATGGCCACTGGGTTGATGTAGAAATAATATTCATCGATAAGGCCGTGTTTGGTTAGCGCGGAAACAAAGGAACTCCCTCCACAAACAAAAATATCTTTACCCGGCTGGCGTTTAAGATTGTTAACTTCATCAACGACGTCACCTGTCGCGATTTCCGTATTTTTCCAATCGGCGTTTTGTAAGGTTTTCGAGAAAATTATCTTTCTAAAGCGCACATTGTGAATTGCCAGGTCGTACATGGCATCCTTTGGGTCATTCGCTACTGCTTCCCAATAAGGAATAAAGTCAACTGCCAGCTTTCTACCAATAATTAATGTATCCGCTGAATCCATTCGCGAAAGGACGTCCTCCTTTATTTCATCCCACGCCCAGGTTACCCATTTTTGTTCGTCATTTGGACCTGTTGATACAAAGCCATCAATGGCAACTTGCATTTGAAGTTTTAACTTTCTCATATATCATTAACATTTAAATAAATGCTCCGCTTATTAAGCAAGCACTTGCTTGCAAATATAAATGCAAGCACTTACTTGCGCAAACTTTATTTAAAAAATCTTACTGGTGAATTTTGGACACCTGTATTGGTTGCCCTGGACGCGTGTCAATCCTACTAACCTCCAAAATCTTGTAAATTGGATCCGATCTGCCTAAGCCAGTTTAACGAACTAATCATGAGAATCACCAAGCACTTTGTTAACCACAGACTGAGAATGCAGCGGTCACTCCTTTTGTCTATCAATAGAAAATATTAAAACATGAAAGCAATTGTCATTTCTGCTCCTGGCGCACCTGATGTTCTTCAATTACAGGAGCGACCGACGCCTGCACCACGATCGGGTGAAGTTTTAGTGAAGGTATGCGCGGCCGGCATCAATCGTCCAGATGTCGCGCAACGCAAGGGCCATTATCCGCCTCCTGCTGATGCCTCGCCCGACATCCCAGGGCTGGAAGTATCTGGAATCGTAGAGCAACTTGGAAAAAGTTGTACGACGTTTAAGGTTGGGGATCAAATTTGTGCACTTGTCACGGGTGGTGGATATGCAGAATATTGCTGCGTTCCCGAAGGCCAGTGTCTTCAAATTCCTAAAGGCTTATCGTTTGTCGAAGCAGCATCTTTGCCTGAAACTTTTTTTACCGTGTGGAGCAATGTCTTTGATCGTGGAAAACTTTTGCCTAGTGAAACGCTTTTGATTCATGGAGGATCCAGTGGAATTGGTGTGGCTGCTATACAGATGGCAAAAGCATGGGGCGCTACGGTGTATGTAACGGCCGGTAGCGATGAGAAGTGTGTATTCTGCGAAGAACTCGGTGCCGAAAAGGCAGTGAATTATAAAACACAAAACTTTAGGGAAGAGATTAGAAAGCTTACATCGAATAAAGGAATCAACGTCATCCTTGATATGGTTGGCGGAGACTACACGGCCGCGAATCTCGAACTTCTCGCGGAGGAAGGAAGATTAGTGTTAATCAATTCGATGAAGGGTGATGAGACGACGGTCAAACTTTCTCAAATAATGCGAAAGAGATTAACGATTACAGGGTCAACGTTACGGCCTCGTGATTCCGGGTTCAAGACTGCAATTGCCGCGAAGTTAAAGGAGTTTGTTTGGCCGTGGCTGGAATCTGGAAAAGTTAAGGCCATTGTATTCCAAATATTCCCCTTGGAGCAGGCAGCGGAGGCACATCGCGTGATGGAAAGCAGTAGGCATGTCGGTAAAATTGTTCTAACCACTCAGCATTTGGTATAACATTTCGAATTCGTTTCTGGTTAAAATTTCATAAACGCCGTATTTATGGATCAGGCCATTTCAAAAAAGAATGCGATAATTCGGCAATCGGAAGTGGAAGATTTTTTTAATCAGTACGAGTCGAATTTCAATGCGGCATTGGCCGGGAGTAACGGTGATGTCGATAGTACCGTGAATTCATTTGCTTCAGAATTTATAGAAGCAAGTCCGCTCGGTGTCATAGCGGGAAAAAA
>DASQTN010000159.1:0-2904 GCA_035641895.1 Chryseolinea sp.
GGAAAATGGAAGAGCGACGAGTGGAATTGTTGAATTCGGTTAATGAAGCAATTCAAGCTGCAGGAAGATTAAAACCCTACAAAGGCGATCCTTCCTTGCGGGATGCTTTCAAAGGATATTGGATTGTATTGAATACAATATTTAAAGAGGATTACCATACAATTGTTGACATGGAAGAAGTGGCAGAACAGTCTTACGATGATATGGAAGCCTACTTATTAATTCAGGAAAAAGCGCGACAGAAATTGCATGACGCGTACCGTAAATTACCGGACGCATACGAAGGTTTCGCTGCACGGCACAACGTTCGTCTCACCGAGGGACAATCCACAAACCTTTCGGAGCGTCTGGATAAGGCTGGGAAAGTTAATGCCTATATGAATAAAGTTTACCTCCTGTTTTTTAAAAGTAATGTGCAGGAAGAATTGATGTTCAAAGCGATGGAAAAAAACGACATCAATGGAATAGAGCAAAGCAAGAATAGCATGGCTAAATTTTCGTCGGAAGGGTTGCGGCGACTGGACACGCTTAAGTCCTTTGATGGTGATGCTTCGTTGTTGACAGCATGCAGAAAGGTCCTGGAGTTTCAGAAGGACGAGGCTGAAAATCAAGTAGGGTTTATGACAGAATTCTTAATCAAGAGGGAGGACTTTGAAAAAATAAAAAAAGCCTTCGATGCAGTGCCATCTAATAAGCGCACGAAAGTTGACGTGGATAATTATAACAAAGCCATTGATGAATACAACAAAACCGTCAATCTTTACAACAAAACGAACGAATCGCTAAACACCAATAGAGCGAAAGTAATCAACAACTGGGAGGCCACACGAAAAAAATTCATGGATGCTCACGTACCTTATAAGTTATGACAATTAAAGAAAAGCAAGTTCACATTCTTATCGGATGCGCAGACGCCCGAGATTTAAGCCAGATCCAGATTGATGCGATCGCGGCCACTACCGACCAGTTTCTTAACGACGGTATCGAAGTAGAAATGCATGTGATCCGTGCTGCTGGGTCGTTTGTAACGCCCGATGTAGTAATGGACATTAAACGAACGTTCGAGCAGGCGCAGCGGAATAACGAGAAGGATGTACAGATGCGTTACTACGTTCACATTCAGACTCATGGTCACTTAACAGAAGAATCGAATGATCATTACGTGAGTCATGTGCACGATCTCCACATCGTAGATGGATCACCCTTGAATTGTGGTATGTTAAATGCCTCAGCCGTTGGCGTCGAGATTGAAGAGATGATCGTTGCCGAGAAGCCTGAAATAACTGTCAAAGGCAAGACGTACAAGATCATCAACGATACCAGTATTAAACTGTTGCTCAGCGAAGTATATGCTTACGATGGATATCTGGCCGGAGATTGGGTCACGAGCATTGATTTGTTGCGGACTCATCCCCGGCATCAGCGCACGCTCCTGGAGAAAGCCATCGCCAGGGATCCAGAATTAAAGGTGCTCGAAATTCAAATTACCAGCGGCATCATGGACTACGCGATCCATTCTTTAATTCGCGTGGATGACGGCGACCCTCAAGTAGCGTTTTGGGATACCGTCCAGTTAGAAATAAGGAAACACGCACAAAACGATCGTCACGCCAAAGAGCTTTTGATCAATCAATCAAAAAAGCAAACGCCCTTGGCTGGCTTAATTTCAATGAGCGATCCCCGGCAAGCCTCGCGTTTGCGTGCTGCCAATTATTACATGACAAAAAAAGGTATCAAGCATACGGGCGAATACCTGCCCAATACTTTATTTAATATGACGGGAACATCATTCGATATTCCCCATACGCCATTTGGGCCGTATGTAATAGCAGGTTTCTTTTTCAGCGTCAAACATCTGAACCTGCTGGACCAGCTTGTAATGGGCTACGACACGGCGCAGACGAGCCGTATTGTTCAAAAGATAAAAAATGATCCCTTGATGAATATGTTTGTTAAGAAGTTTAATGTGAATCTGATTCCCATCAATCATGTGGATTTAGGCGAAAATTCCCATGCTTATTTGCAGTAGAAAACGCCAAAAATTTTTTCCCCTGCCATGTTTGGTTATTTTTGCACCTTAAACAACTTGAAACTAGAAACTTCAAACTCGAAACTAGAGAAGATTCCGTAGTACAATGCCCGTCCGAACGTGCCGTTTCAGTACGGGGCGACTCCTGCGGCGGCTCAATGATATTTTGACACGTTAGTTTAATTTTTGATAAAATAAATGGTTCCGTAGTACAATGGATAGTATTTCAGATTCCGATTCTGAAGATGCAGGTTCGATTCCTGCCGGGACTACAAGACAGTGTGAGTGTGAGAGAGCGAGAGCGAACACGCTCACGCTGTCTTTCCCTCACTCTCACTTTCACACTCACTCTGTCCCATTGCAGCCCGTTGTAATCTATCAATTTTACATGTTATGTTCGATTTCGAAAGACTCACTGTCTACCAAAAGGCAAAAATCTTTAATGCCGGTATTCGGGCATTTATTAAGGCCAGGCGACTAGACACTACTACAAATGATCAGCTTAGAAGAGCTGCATTCAGCGTTGTTTTGAATTTGGCCGAAGGTTCTGGCCGGTTCAGTAAACCTGACCGAAGAAACTTCTACATCATCGCCAGGAGTTCCATTTTTGAATGTATTGCCATCTTGGATGTATTGAAAGATGAAGCAATGGTCGAGGAAAGCGTCTTTAACGGTTTTTACAACCAAGGCGAGGAACTTTCCAAGATTATTTTTACGATGATTGGAAACCTGCAACAAGCGAAGTGATACCGTATCTACCGCTGTCAACATTATAACCAGAACGCAATACCATCCAGGCGAGGAGGGAGTACCCTTGCGTATTAGCTGGCGCCATTTTGGCTACAAGGCGGCCTTGACCCCCCTTTAGCAATTCT
>DASQTN010000160.1:0-5817 GCA_035641895.1 Chryseolinea sp.
CGTGCAATTCCCTTGAACCGGATCTTACCTTCAACCCCTTCGTGGTCGGAGGTCACACCCGCGATAGTAAGATCGTTCTCGCCGGCCGTTCGTATGACCGTCTTAAGGTGAGGTGAAGAAAATGCTAGTGTAAAAGTTAGACTCTTTGGTTTGCTGGCAGTGAGATGCATAACAACCACGCGATCTGTGAGCGAAGCCAACACTTCACGGGTGTAAATAATGTCACCAACCTGATACGACGTTTTTGCAACAGCTCTTTCTATATCAAGTTCACGGAAGTAGTTGACAAAAGACTCATGTCCAGGAAAAGCAATTTCCAAATTACCTACCGGCTGAAACATCTGTCCATGTGACTGCCTGGAAATAATTACTTTGTTTGCCAGTTCTTCAGCTTCTTTTTGCTTTCCCTGAAAAATCAATTCTCGGAGTTCCGGCAAAGCGGCACGCGCGGCGGGATTATCATTTCTATTAGGACTTCCACTCCAAACGGTATGTTCATTTAATTGGAGAATTTCTTTTTCAACGTTACCATAAACCATGGCTCCAAGGCGGCCGTTACCGACGGGTAAAGCATTTTCCCATATCGACCCAGACGGTGACTCATACCATAGCCGCCAGGTTGTAACTCGAGTAGCTGCTTCCTTGGAAGTAGCTTTCGTGGCCGATGCTTTTTTTAGCTGTGAAAAAGCGAGCTGGCAACACAATATTAGAAGACCGATGATTACAAGGCGCCTCATTTCTTTTCAGTTAGACAATAAATAATTTACTTAAATAATTGTTGCAGACTATTTGCCAGGAACAACTTGCAATTCATCCACGTATGACCACCTGGCACAATGAACGTTTGCAGATTAAGCTGCTTTTCATTGAACATGGCTATATCTTGTTTTACACTTTCGTATAGAAAATCGTCAGTACCAACGCTGATAGTAAACAATTTTAATTGTTTGTTCATTGTTGAAGCATCAGGCGACCAATTAGAAAAATTCTTTTTAAATTCATCTGTCGCCGTGTAAGGCGCATAGGAACACACATAAGCAAACTTGTCTGCGTTGGTCAGGCCGATATTTAGTGTCTGTCCTCCACCAACAGAAAAACCAGCGATCGCTCTGCCTTTACTTTCTTTAATTACCGGATAGTTTGCTTCGACAAAGGGGATGATGTCATTGACGACATCCTTTGTGAAGTCCCCCATGGGACTGGGTCGCACATTTCCATAAGGCATCACAATGATCATGGGTTTCGCTTTCCCCTGAGCAATCAGGTTATCGGCGATGAGATTCGCCCGACCTACTTTGGTCCATGTTTCCTCTGTGTCCGATCCACCGTGAACGAGGTAAAGAACCGGATATTTTGTTTTCTCATTCGCGTTGAACCCGGGAGGTGTATAAACCAGCAGCGTACGGGTTATGCCCAGCGTTGACGACTTGTAATAGCAGTAGCTGATTTTTCCATGCGGAACATTTTGTAGAGCGTGAATTAGTGGCTGATCACCTGGCACATCAACAAGACTGCGCTTAAACCGCTCGTTGGCGAATATGTAAGTATTATTCGGATCGGCAATCTGTACACTGTCCACCCAAAAACTGTATGGATAAATTTCCGGTGTAACCGGCGGCACTGTAACACTCCAAACACCAGATGTATCTCTACTCATTTTTACCGGCGCTTTCAAAAATTCTCCGCTCACATAAACGCGTTGGGCGGTGCGTGAATAGTACCGAAATGTGATGGTGCGATCCGCATGTACATCAGGTGAACTGGGGGCAGGCCGTCTTGGTGGCTGTGCATTAGCAACAAGTGGAAAAAATATCACCAGAGCATAGACGATTTGTTTCATAAAATCCATGTTGGTTATTGGAAAAGTAGTTGAGCGGTTTCAGTCAGATAGGTTTTCACATTCATCCAGGTATGTCCTCCTGGCGTAATGAGACTTTTATACATCAAATCTTTTGATTTCAGGTAATCCATGAATTCAACGGTAGACTTGTACAGAAAATCATCACTGCCCACACTCACCCATAATAATTTCAATTGTTTGTTTGTATTCTGCGGATCGCCGCCAATTTGCTTGAAATTACTTTCCATCTCGGATGTTGAGAGATATGCGCTATAACAACAGATCCAGGAGAACTTATCCATATTGCCGAATGCAGTGCGAAGCGTCTGGCCACCTCCTCGTGAAAAACCACCTATTGCCCGATTCTCGCGGTTGCCGATAGCCCTATAATTTTTCTCAACGTACGGAATGACATTATGCACCAAATCCGTTTCGAAAAGCTTGGCACGCTTGATAGCATCTTCACTATCCCTTGACATCAAATCGGCCGGTTTAGGCTTACCTTGTTGCTCAGCAATTCTTGCCATCGGATTCCCGTAAGGCATCACAATGATCATCGGTTTTGCTTTGCCTTCGGCAATCAGATTGTCAAGTATCAGGTTAGTGCGTCCAACCTTAAAAAAAGTTTCCTCTGTATCCGTTGTGCCGCTAATCAAATAGAAGACTGGATATTTCGTCGAGGAATTCTTATTGTAGCCGGGCGGCGTATAGACCACCAGGGAGCCAGTGCTGCTTTCCACTGATGGATAGTATTCGTATGTAACAGTGCCGTGCGGAACATCGCGCATTGCATGAATGAGTGGTGTATCGCCAGGAACGTCAACCAAACTTGCCTTGAACCTTTCGTTCGGGAAAAAAGAAACGTTGGCGGGGTCTATCACTGTCACACCGTCTACATTAAAACTATATGGGTAGATATCCGGTTTGATCGGCCCGACTGTTACGCTCCAAATCCCTGACGAATCTTTTTCCATGACGACCGGTTCTTTCAAGAATTGTCCGCTCAACTTTACCTCATTAGCAAGGGGCGCCAGGTAACGAAAGATCACCGTTTTATCCGGATTGACCTGCGGCGAAACGATAATCGGTCCTCTTGGTGGCTGGCAATAACCACTTGTAAGAATATGAAGAATAAGAAAGCTCATGGAGATATTTCTGATGACATTACCCTTCATAAGTTTTACAGGCATAGTGTTAATGATGATTGTAGGATGGGAATTCAGAAGAAGATGTTCGTAATTATTTTCAGTTCAAACGATTGAACAATTTTATTGATAAAGTCTGGAGAAATCAATTAATTGAGGGATGTTTTGTTGCAATAAGGGGCAGCAGCCAGCGGGTATCAATTTACTACATTAACATTTTGCTTTTGATGACCATCAGTTTTTCGCGGGTCATCTCCCGCATGGTATAAGGAATTCCACCCATACCTTCTCCCGAGGCATCTCTCCCACCGAAAGGCATCCAGTCCACTCTAAAAGCTGTATGATCATTTACCATGACAGCGGTGGCGTTGAGCTTTTGTACGGTATCGAGCGCAATTTCAAGATTTTTGGTGAACACAGCGGCTTGAAAATGATAGTCCAACCTGTTGGCTTCCTGGATGGCTTCATCTCTGTCACGATAAGGATAGATACAAACAACAGGTCCAAAGATCTCGTCTGTCGAGACTTTAGCTTCCTGTGACGGATTCCATAGCACTGTGGGAGCATAGCATGTATCGGAAATTTTCTTTCCGCCACAAAGAATTTTTGCGCCACCTGCTTCGGCTTCTTTGACCCAGGTCGCGACGCGCTCCACTTCTTTTGTCGAAATCAACGGACCAACCTCTGTCTTAGCATCCAACGGGTCGCCTACTTGCAACGTCTTAGCTGAGGTTGCCACGGCGTCGGCGAGAGCTTGTGCGATCGCTTCATGCGCAAAAATCTTTTGTACTGATACACAAACCTGTCCCGCATGGTAAAATCCCCCTTTAACCAATGCAGGGATCATTTCTTTGAAATCAGCGTCAGGTTCTACGATGACCGGGGCGGCTCCTCCATGCTCCAGAGCACAACGTGTACCGGGAGCCAGTTTCGATTTCAGTGACCAACCTACTTTAGCCGAGCCGATAAATGAAAGGTAATTGACACGCTTGTCGGTGACCATTACTTCTGCTACTTCGTTGTCTATAATCATGACCTGAATCCAATCTTTGGGAACGCCTGCTTTGTATAAGATATCAACAAATGTCAAACAGCTAAAGGGTGTTGTCGAGGCAGGCTTCACAATCACCGGGCAGCCCGCGGCAAAAGCGGTCACGGTTTGATGAACGATCAGGTTGAGCGGGTGATTGAAAGCGGAGATCGATACGACGACTCCAATAGGTTCCCTCGTTGTGAAAGCAATTCTGTTCGAAGATGCTTCTGTGAGTCCCATTGGAATTTGCTCTCCGATGAGTCTTCCGATTTCTTCAGCTGCCAGTTTTACACCATTGATGGCGCGCATCACCTCGACTTTTGAATCCTGGTAAGGTTTCCCACCCTCCTGTGCCGCAGTATTCGTCAGATTTTCGATATCGGCCTCCATGAGTTCCTGTACCTTTTTCAGAATAGAGATTTTTTTATGGGCGGGAATCCATCGCGTTCGATCCAGAAACAAATCATTGGCAGTCTTCAACGCCACCTCTACTTCCTTTTTCCCCGACATCGCGATTTCTTTTATCAGTTTTCCGTCGAATGGGGAGTATACCTTTAATGTTTCCTGCGCAGTCATAATTTTTCTGTTTGTTCTTTTAATAACACATTCAAAATGGCATGATTGAGAGAATAATCAATTGGTAGATCTATGATGTGCACCGCTTTCGTTCTTAAACAATGTTCCAATATTGTTTGGAAGTCAGCGTCATTTTTCGGGCGGTGTCCCTTAGCACCATAACTGTCGGCGTACTTAACAAAATCGGGGTTATTGTAATCGAGACCAAAATCATCAAAACCCATATCCAACTGTTTCCATTTGATCATTCCATAGGCTCCATCATTAAGAATAATAATCGTAAGGTGAAGGCCCAACCGGACGGCAGTTTCAACTTCCTGAGAGTTCATCATAAATCCGCCATCGCCGCAGACGGCCACGACTTTTTTGTCAGGGTACAATAAATTGACAGTCATCGCGGAAGGAAGTCCTGCGCCCATGGACGCCAAGGCATTGTCAAGGATCAGCGTATTGGGTTCGTGACAAGTATAATTTCTTGCGAACCATATTTTATAAATACCATTGTCCAGGGTAATAATGTCACCTGAAGCAAGTTTTTGTCTCAGGCTGTAGATGAGGCGTTGCGGTAACATAGGAAATCTCTCGTCCTGAAAATACGTGGACAGATGCCTGTCAACTTCTTTCTTTACTTTTTCGAAGAATTTAAAATTCCAGCTTTCCTGTTTTTTGATAATTTCCGAAAGCCTGAACATAGTGCTCGTGATGTCACCCACAACGTTTAGTTGAGGAAAGTAAACAGGATCTACTTCCGCCGGTGAAAAGCTAACATGGATGACCTTTTTTCCGCCCTCTTTCATAAAGAAGGGAGGTTTTTCAACAACGTCATGGCCAACATTAATGATCAGATCTGCAGCATCAATGGCGGCATGAACAAAATCATTTTTCGAAAGTGCGGCCGTACCAAGATACAGAGGATGCCGCTCATCGATGACGCCTTTACCCATCTGGGTTGTGAAAAAGAAAATACCAGTAACATCAACGAACTGCCGTAAGGCGTCACAGGTAACTTTTCTGTTTGCGCCAGCAGCGATCAGCAACAATGGTAACTTTGATTGCTGAATCAATTTAACAGCCTCGTTGATGGCAGTATCATCCGCTCTGGGAATCGTGTGCCCAACCACTTTAAAAATACCGGCTTCACATTCTTCCTGGGCGATGTCTTCGGGAAGTTCAAGGTGTACAGCGCCGGGTTTTTCCTGAATCGCCAACCGAAAAGCCTCCCT
>DASQTN010000161.1:0-3831 GCA_035641895.1 Chryseolinea sp.
GCAAAGTTGATTTTTAACACCTTGCGGGAAGTGAAGGATTCGATACTCATACAAAAATATTCGCGAAAGGAATTCATTTCGCTGATGCGAAGGCTACTCTTTATAATCAATGACATCCCTGCTAAGAAATTAGAGTGGTTAAAATATTTGACGCGTTACCAGATTAGTCAGCTAATCTATGACCCGACACTTGACAAGCAATTTATCAAAACATTAAAGCAAGATTTCGATAATCTTTCAGAATATGACAAGCTCAAAGAAGAGATCCTGTTTCACGAAAAGGAAGCTATAACGAAGCTTTATGATCAACTACAGGAATGGGACTCTGAAAAGATGGAAACCCTTTTCCAGAACAGTCTTCGTCTTACATGGATCGATCACATAGAGACAAAATACCCAATCCTGCGGTCTGTATCTTCCATGAAGATGGAAACAATGCAAAATGAACTGCAGCAGCTGGTTGCCGAAAAGCAAAATCTTTGTCGTGAGATCCTGTTGGTAAAGGCCCGTGAAAATGTTTATGACCGGCTTGAGTACAATCGGCTGAACAACCTGATCACATATCGTGATTTACATCATCAGGTGACAAAAAAGAAAAAGAGCTGGCCACTTAGGAAATTAATCGCCGAATTCGAGAGCGAATTATTTCAGCTCGTTCCCTGCTGGATGGCGTCGCCAGAGTCGGTATCTGCGATTTTTCCCATGAAGGAATTATTCGATGTCGTCATCTTTGATGAAGCATCTCAATGTTTCTCTGAGCGCGGTATTCCTGCCATGTATAGAGGTAAACAGATTTTGATTGCGGGAGATGACAAACAGCTTCGCCCCAGCGAACTCTACCAAACACGTTGGGATGAGGAGAATGAAGATCCTGACGTCGAAGTGGAATCACTCTTAGAATTATCGAAACGTTACTTATCATCCGTTCACTTGCAAGGACATTACCGTAGTCAGACAATCGAGTTGATCGATTTCTCGAATGAATTTTTCTACGAGGGCAGGCTTCAATTGTTGCCCCACCGGGACATTCTAAATAAGGCTGAGCCCGCAATACAATATTGCAAAGTTGATGGTGTGTGGGAAAATCATACGAATGCCAGAGAAGCTGAGCTTGTTGTCAACAAAGTTTTTGAGATCCTGCAGCAAACTCCGGGGAAAGAAATCGGTATAGTCACTTTTAACGCTCCTCAGCAAATGTTGGTTCTTGACTTGTTGGAAGCCGAGGCAGGCAAATCTGGAAAAACCATTCCAGCTTCTCTATTTGTTAAGAACATCGAGAATGTCCAGGGAGATGAAAAGGACATTATTATATTTTCGATAGGCTACGCTGCTGACAAGAAGGGGAAGGTGAATATGCAGTTTGGAAGTCTGAATGCGGCCGGGGGCGAGAATCGGTTGAATGTAGCTATTACGCGCGCGCGAGAAAAAATTATCTTGGTGGCTAGCATCTGGCCTGAGCAGCTAAAGGTGGAGAACATTAAAAACGAAGGACCGAAGCTGCTGCGGAAATATCTGCAGTATGCCCGCGATGTCGACCAAGGTGTTTACAAGCCCCATACGAGGCCGGCATTTACAAAAAACAAGGATTGGTATTTGAGTAACCGGATTAAGGAATGGGGTGAAGGCCGGTTAGATAAGTTTATTTTTCAAACGGAGGCTTTGCCATTTTCCGATGTGGGCGTACTCTACGCTGATCAACATTTGGGCGTAATTCTTACCGACGATGTTCGTTATTTTACTAGTTTGTCGGTCAAACATTCCCATGCCTATGTTCCTTCAATTCTCACTCAAAAGAACTGGAAGTATCAGATGGTCTATAGCCGTAATTTTTGGAAAGACCGGGAAAAAATCGAAAGCGGATTGATGGTTTTTATCGGTTCGCAAATAAGTCAGAAAGGATAGGTGACTTTTGGTGAATGCGTTTTTATAAGTTGAGCCTCTCCATTTATTTTCCCATGAACTGGATAATAGCAGGACAAGATCGAATTCATTTTCTCTTTGCCAGCTGCGATGCGGCTGGCCTTTTCACGTATTGCTGGATCTAATATCTTAAACAACGGTTGCTCTACTTTCAATAAATGTGGAAATGCGCTGAGAAGCACTTCATCCCAAACATGATAATAACGGATTAGGTCGTCAGGATAAATTGTAGTCCTGTTTGTCCCCGGTTCGGGAACCGCTTCAAAAGGTTCCTCCAAATTCAAATATCCGTAGTCGTCTGTGAGCTGTTCGCCAGCATGAATATCGCGAATGGCAATTTCAAATTCGTAAGCCGTAGTAACGCAGTTTGAGTTAGAGCTGTGATTGATGAATCGTGCATTATCCCAACACAGTATGTAATTCCCTTCAGGATTCCGATACGTGTAAGTGTCTAAAACTTTTTGGTAGAGTGGATCCATTCCCCGCACTTGCTCAGGTGTAAAAATCCTATCCAGTTTGTCCAGCGCCCAGGTAATAGTTCCCTTCGGTATGAACTTGGTGGCGATAACTCCATATCCAATGTTATCACTGATAAACTGGAGTTCTGTATGGGGATGAATCATGTGAATTTAAAAAGTATTCAAAATAAAGATATCTTTTAAATAGATTCAAGTTTGGTACCAAAAAAGAAGCCGGGCATTTCTACCCGACTTCAACTACAACCAGACGCCCTGAAAGAAAATGTTATCGACTGTTCGCTGTGGCGTATTCAGGAACGGTCTTTACTGTTGTAATAATTCTGGCGGCGACCTTATATGGATCGGCTGCCGAGTTAGGTCTTCTGTCTTCTAGCCATCCTTTCCAGTTATTTTCGACGGTAGCGATGGGAATGCGTATAGATGCACCGCGATCAGACACACCGTAGGAAAATTTCTCGATGGACTGAGTTTCATGTTTTCCCGTCAGACGCAAATGGTTATCTGCGCCGTATACTTCAATGTGATCCTTAATGTACGGAGCAAAAGCTTGACAGACTGTATCGTAGATTTCCTTTGATCCGCAGGTACGAAGCAAGTCATTGGAGAAGTTTGCATGCATGCCCGAGCCGTTCCAATCAGTCGCACCCAGCGGTTTACAATGCCAGTTGATAGCGACTCCGTATTTTTCGCTAGTTCTTTCCAGAAGATACCGGGCAACCCAAACCTGGTCACCTGCGGCCTTTGCTCCTTTGGCGAAGATTTGAAACTCCCACTGGCCGGTAGCTACTTCTGAATTAATACCTTCTACATTAATACCAGCTTCAAGGCACATGTCAAGATGTTCTTCGACAATTTCCCGGCCGAAAGCATTTTTTGCTCCTACTGAGCAATAGTATGGGCCTTGGGGTGCTGGATATCCACTGGCAGGAAAGCCCAGCGGTTTGTTGGTTTCCGGATTCCAAAGGAAATATTCCTGCTCAAATCCAAACCAAAAATCATTGTCATCGTCTTCGATGGTGGCCCGTCCGTTAGAGACGTGGGGCGTACCGTCAGGATTAAGAACCTCGCTCATTACCAGGTATGCATTCTTGCGACCAGGATCGGGAAAAATTGCAACAGGTTGTAGCAAACAATCCGATGAGTGGCCTGTGGCCTGCTCAGTAGAGCTTCCGTCGAACGACCAAATGGGGCAGCCCTCTAATGTTCCATCAAAGTTTTTTACAATCTTGGTTTTGCTGCGCAAGCTCTGGGTAGGCTTGTACCCATCGAGCCAGATGTATTCAAGTTTTGTCTTGGACATAGTTTTTATAGTTATGCTTTCTGATGTGTAGTTTATTTTTTGCCGCTTAAAATTTGAAGACCGCTGCCATGTTCACTGTTAACATTGAATTTTCGGTAGGACCAGCGTCATCATCCTTAAAGAAAGAATCTT
>DASQTN010000162.1:0-4304 GCA_035641895.1 Chryseolinea sp.
GGCCGGTATCTGTACTTGTAACAGCGCGTCGGCATCCGAATAACGACCAAGCTGGATAAATAATGAAGTGAGCTCTTCCGCCGCCGACAGATCACTGCCTACAAGGACGTCGGCTTTTTGTATAAGTCGTCGGGACAAATCGAGGTTTTCCTGTGCCTCATCAAAGAGACCTTTCACACCGAAAAGTTTTGCCTGGGTTTCGATAGCATGTACGTAATCACCAATGCGTTTGTCATCTTTCCTGTATTCCTCGAGTATCTTGAGAGACTTATCAATATTTTGTTCTGCACGCTCATATAGACCTAACTTTATCTGTAATTGCGCAATGCGGTCAAGCTCCACCCCGTACTCGGGATCTTTGTCGCTGAATTTCGAACGCGCAACGTCGGATGCCTTATCCAAGGTGGCTGTGGCTAAGGCATACTTATCGGTAAACTCATATAACGCAGCAAGATGGTTGAGAATGTGTAAATGATCCTTTTGCCACGGGCCGATTTCCTTTGATACTATTTTGGTGTAGCTCTCATCAAATATTTTTTCAGCTTCTTCAATTTTGTTTGTGTAGTCTAGAAAGTACCCGGCCAAACGTATTCTGGAAAGGTGAAATTCCGGCGAAGTTTCGCCATAGAGCTCTTTACGGATCTCCGAAAATTGTGTTAAATATTTTTCCGCACTCTCGTATTTCCTTTGTTTCTGTGAGATATCGTACAGAAAGTTAACGATGCGTTCGGTCGTCCTATAATTTTTAGGCAACAGCTCGCCTTTCAATACGGCGAGGGCATCCCGTTCTAAATCTTTGGTCTTATCGCGTTCTAGCTTCGAATCAAATTCAACGGCTTGAAGGTTGATATGGATAAGGCTTGATCTTGTAAAATATTTATCGATTAACTTTTCATATTCCTGTTTTACGTTGAGGTATTTGTTTTTATCACCATCAACAAGAAGTTGCTTTAAATAAGCCAGGTAGATGTCGTGCCCAAGGGTGTGTGTTGGATTGGCTCTTTTTTTAAAGTCACTTAATATATTATCATATTGAAGGTCGCGTTCCCGATCCTCGTTGCCGTTATCAACCAGCATTTGCGCATATAAAAAATTATTTTGCACCAGCGTAAGCGTTGTTTCTCCCATAAATCGCTGGTTCTTTTTGATCCATGTTTGCGTGGCCTTGAAGGCAGAATCAGCCGAAATCAAATTTCCTTTTTTTCCATATGCGTTTGAAATTAAAGTCAGGAGTTTTGCGTAATCCGTAAACCGTGGTGCCAGTTCTTCAAAAGGAACGCGTTGCGTTTTAATGGCCGCTCCGTCGATGATGGTTTCTTTTTCCACGGCACGGCCGGCAAAATGTTGTTCCATACTTCGGAGCAGCAAAATAGCCTCATTGCTAAATCCCTGTCCGGTCATGGCTTCGGCTTCGACCAGTCCAAGTCGCGTCTTCAATAATTCCGTCAGTTGATTTGTTTTGGTAAGTAAATCCCTGGCCCGGTCAACGTATTCCCGGCTAATTCGGTAGTTCCCATAATCGTTATAGATAGTGGCAACGTCAATTAATGTTGATGCATAATGCGTGCTGTTGTCACCGAAAATACTGCTGCTGCTCAGCAGTGCCTCATTGAGAGTTTTGTCGAAATCTTTTAATAACCCTGCGGCGAGATTAATTCTCGCCTCACGAATGTAAAGTCCAGGCACGTAAGTGTTTTTAGGACCTAACTTTGTCACGATGGATTTTCGAAGTTTGACGAGGTTGGCACTGGCCTTTGGAAAATCTCCTTCGGCGTAATAACGATCGACCTTTTTCAGACTTTTGTCGAATTTTTTGTCTTGTGAGAACGCGGGAAAAAAAACAATGACGAGCAACAATAAGGCGAGAGTCCCAATGGGTTTCATGGCTCCGGGTTTAAGGATTGTACACTAAACTAGTGATTTCGAATCTATTAATGCTGGATTAGAGCGAATGGTAAATGCAGTGAAACAGTCCGACCCGGAAAACGGAAAAGTAATGTCACAAGGGTTTGTTAATGATGCAGGAGATTTTGTAGAATTTCCTTTGCTGCATCTGTCACTTTGGTTCCAGGCCCGAAGATAAAGGCCACCCCTTTTTGCCGTAGGAAGTCGTAGTCCTTAGGAGGAATTACGCCGCCGGCAATTACCATAATATCCTCACGGTTTATATTCTTTAGGGCTTCAATTAATTCCGGAACCAAAGTTTTATGACCGCCGGCCAGGCTGGAGACGCCGACGATGTGAACATCATTTTCAGCAGCTTGCATGGCGACTTCCGCGGGCGTTTGAAATAATGGACCGATATCAACGTCGAAGCCCAGATCTGCAAAGCTGGTTGCAATCACCTTTGCTCCTCTGTCATGTCCATCTTGTCCAATTTTGGCTACTAAGATCCGTGGACGTCGCCCGTCCAGTTCGGCAAATCGATCTGAAAGTTTTCTGACTTGTTCAATTTCTGTCTGCGTTTTCATTTCTCTGGAATATACACCTGAAACGGATTGAATCGTAGCCTTGTAACGGCCAAATACAATTTCTAAAGCGTTGGAGATCTCCCCTAAAGTGGCACGTTTTCTCGCGGCGTCAATAGCAAATTCTAAAAGATTGCATCGGGTATCACGGGCAGCCGCTGTCAACGCATGGAGAGATAATTCAACCTCATCTTTATTACGCTCTGCCTTTAATTTATGTAGCCGCTCAATTTGCTCTTTGCGAACCAACGCATTGTTCACTTCCAGAATTTCAAAGTCCGATGTAGAAGACGTCTGATATTTATTTACACCTACAATAACATCTTCTCCTGAATCTATCCGCGCTTGTTTTGCAGCCGCTGCCTGTTCAATTCGAAGTTTGGGAATTCCGCTTTCAATTGCTTTGGCCATTCCACCAAGCTGTTCAACTTCCTGAATGAGATTCCACGCTTTTTCTGTGAGTGATCCCGTCAAACTTTCGAGAAAGTATGAACCTCCGAACGGGTCAACAACTTTTGGTATCCCCGTCATTCGTTCCAAATAGAGTTGAGTGTTTCTCGCAATGCTTGCTGAAAAATCAGTGGGTAATGCGATGGCTTCATCGAGCGAATTGGTGTGAAGTGATTGTGTTCCGCCAAGCACCGCAGCCATGGCCTCTATACATGTTCGTGTTACATTATTGTAGGGATCTTGTGCAGTAAGACTCCATCCTGACGTTTGACAATGCGCGCGCAATGCCATTGACTTCAAATTTTTGGGATTGAATTGCTTCACTAACAACGACCATAGTAAACGGGCAGCGCGCATCTTTGCAACCTCCATAAAAAAATTCATTCCGATGCCCCAGAAAAAAGATAGTCGTGGTGCAAAGTCGTCGATGTCGATGCCAGCTTTTAAACCCGCGCGTATGTAATCAAGCCCGTCTGCCAATGTGTAAGCTAGTTCTAAGTCTGCAGGTGCACCGGCCTCGTGCATGTGATAACCACTAATGCTGATGGAATTAAATTTAGGCATATGCCTGGATGTATAAGAAAAAATATCAGCAACGATACGCATCGATTCATTCGGTGGGTAGATGTAAGTATTTCGCACCATGAATTCTTTCAGGATATCGTTTTGAATGGTACCACTTAATTGCGCGGGCTTTACGCCTTGTTCTTCCGCTGCGACGATGTAAAACGCAAGGATTGGAATAACTGCACCATTCATCGTCATTGACACCGACATCTTATCCAATGGAATCTGATCGAAAAGAACTTTCATGTCCAATACCGAATCTATTGCAACCCCTGCCTTGCCAACATCGCCTTCAACGCGCGGATGGTCCGAATCGTAACCACGATGTGTAGGAAGATCAAAAGCGACCGAAAGCCCTCGCTGGCCGGCCGCAATATTACGCCTGTAAAAAGCATTTGACTCTGAGGCTGTCGAAAAACCTGCATACTGTCTTATAGTCCACGGTCGCACTGCGTACATCGTCGCATACGGTCCTCTGAGATAAGGTGGTAATCCTGCAGCGAAGGAGCGATTGTAATTGGAGCTGTCAGCCGCCGTATAAAAATTCTTTATTTCAATCTTCTCAGGACTTGTCCACAGAGATTTTCTTTTCACATCCGATGAAGGCAGTTCAAATTGATCAAAACGTATGGAAGAAAAATCCGGCTTCATAAGGACATTTTATTTTGAAAGTCTTGCCATGCGGCCCGACACAGTTCATTCACAATATTTTCAATTGCATACCCGCCACCAACTGCGTTGGTTACTTTATCGAGATGCGATTCCTCTTTCAAAATATTTGAAATATGAAGCGATACCCTGTCAGTCATTACATTTGAC
>DASQTN010000163.1:0-6273 GCA_035641895.1 Chryseolinea sp.
AACGTAGCGCTTGTGGGACGCGAAGAAGTTATCAACCGCCGCGAAATGCATTGGTTGCGGATCGACCGTTACTATAGCAGTGACGCTCCTGCGGATGATTGGAAAGGTGTCGAAGAAGCGTCTGAAAATCCTGAAGTAGTATTTCAGCCGATGCTTTGCCAGCATTGCAATAATGCCCCATGCGAAACAGTTTGTCCGGTGGCGGCGACAACCCATAGTACAGAGGGTCTCAACCAAATGACTTACAACAGATGTATCGGTACACGCTATTGTGCCAATAACTGTCCTTATAAAGTGCGTCGCTTTAACTGGTTTAAATATCACGACAACAGCCAGTTTGCAGACGTTAACCCGTCCATGAATACTGATCTTGGCAAAATGGTATTGAATCCTGACGTGACCGTTCGCTCGCGCGGCGTTATGGAGAAATGTACGTTCTGCGTACAACGGATTCAATTAGGAAAATTGAACGCCAAGAAGGAAAGAAGAACCTTAAAAGACGAAGTTGTAACTGCATGTCAGGCTGCTTGTTCTACCGGAGCGATTGTCTTTGGTGATATCAATGATCCTGCAAGTAAAATTTCGAAGCTCCTTCAGATCAAGCCGGCGGATCCGGAACACCCTCATCGGGTGGATAAGCTTACTGGAAACCCACGGGCGTATCAGGCTTTGGAAGAAATCGGCGTTAAACCGAACATCTGGTATTTGACGAAGATCAGGAATAAAGATGCCAATAAGGCGTAGATAGAAGAGCTAAAACAAACACGCACTTCACACACGATAAACGATAACGATTAACTTTTAATCATACAATGCAAATAACCTCATCAGTTCGGGATCCACTGGTAACCGGAGGGAAAACAGTAAAGGATGTTTCGCATGACATCAGTCGTCAGGTAGAAGGTAAGCCCACGTCGTTGTGGTGGATGGCGATGGCGGTGTCTTTGGCACTGTTAGGATTTGGATTTTATTGTGTATGCTACCTCTTGTGGAACGGCATCGGTGTATGGGGACTGAATAAAACAGTAGGCTGGGCGTGGGATATCACAAACTTCGTATGGTGGGTCGGTATTGGTCACGCCGGTACTTTGATTTCTGCCATTCTTTTGTTGTTCCGTCAGAAGTGGAGAATGTCTATTAACCGCGCAGCGGAAGCTATGACGATCTTTGCTGTTATTTGTGCCGCAACCTTCCCGTTGATGCACATGGGTCGACTATGGCTGGGATTTTATTGGGCACTTCCACTACCAAATACTTTTGGATCATTGTGGGTGAACTTCAACTCACCACTCCTTTGGGACGTGTTCGCGATCTCAACATATTTTACTGTGTCGCTGGTATTTTGGTACATGGGACTTATCCCTGACTTCGCTGTTATCCGCGACCGCGCCGTGGTTCAAGGAAATAAGATGAGAGCTACGATTTACAATGCCCTAAGTTTCGGATGGCAGGGTGGCGCTAAAACCTGGATGAGATATGAGTCGGTAGCGCTGATTCTGGCAGGGGTTTCAACACCGCTGGTACTTTCAGTACATACTATTGTATCGATGGACTTTGCAACATCAGTAATTCCGGGCTGGCACACGACGATCTTCCCTCCATACTTCGTTGCGGGAGCGATCTTCTCTGGTTTCGCGATGGTGTTAACACTACTGCTGGTCACCCGTAAAGTATTCAAGCTGGAAGATTATATCACCATCTACCACATTGAGCTGATGAACATCATCATCATTGTAACAGGCTCGATCGTCGGAATTGCCTACATCACGGAATTGTTCATCTCTTGGTATTCCGGTGTTGAATACGAGGGATATGCATTTTATAATCGCGTTCAGGGACCGTATGCATGGGCGTATTGGTCGATGATGACGTGTAATGTGATCTCGCCGCAACTTTTCTGGATCAAGAAGATCAGAACAAGCATCGTGGCGACGTTCGTACTTTCCATTATAGTGAACATCGGGATGTGGTTTGAACGTTTTGTGATCATCGTTACATCGCTTCACCGCGATTATATTCCGTCTAGTTGGACCATGTTCCACCCGACTATGTATGATATTGGTGAATACCTGTTCACCTTTGGATTTTTCTTCACCGCGTTTTTATTGTTCGCAAAGTTCTTCCCTGTGATCAATATGGCCGAGGTGAAAAGTATTGTAAAATCAGATTCGGAAAAATTAAAGCACGACGATAAGCACCACTAAGCATTTCTAGTGTTATAAATAGCAAGTAATGGACGCAGCAGATAAAAACTTTTTAGTAGGCATTTTCGACGACGATGAGCTCGTGCTCGACGGCGTTGATAAAGTACGCCAAAGCGGAGTTAAAATTCATGAAGTGTATTCTCCTTTTCCTGTTCACGGCTTGGACGAAAGATTAGGATATAAGCGGACGCGTCTTCCCATTGCCGCCTTTATGTTCGGTGCGACGGGAACTGGGCTCGCGCTTCTTATGCAGATATGGATGCTGGGCTTTGACTGGCCAATGATCATCGGTGGCAAAAACTTTACGTCACTTCCCCCTTTTATTCCCGTGACGTTCGAGCTTACGGTTTTGCTGGCTTCACTTGGAATGGTAGGGACATTTTTAATTGTTAGCGGCCTTAAACCATATTCGTGGCCACGCCAATTTGATCTTCGCAGCACTGAAGATAAACACGTGATGGCAATAGATCTTGCCTTAAATAAAGGCAAGAGCAAACAGGAAATTGCCGATATTTTGAAATCAGCAGGAGCTTCTGAAGTGAATGAAAAGAATTTCGAATAATTACAGAACAACAATGATTCGTTTTGCAACAACAATACTTTCGGCATTTTCAGCGGCAGTTTTATTGACTGCATGTAGTGCTGGTGGAGACAATCAAGGAGTTGAGTATGCCCCTAATATGTATCACTCAGTAGCCTATGATCCCTATACGCAAATCGTTGATAAAGATGCGGGTAGCTGGCTAACCTCAATTGAATATCCGGACGGCCATGCTGAATTCTTTAACTCGAATCAATTCAATCCCAATCGTATGAACATGCGATTACCAGCTCCAAATACGGTAAAGCGTAATCAATATGGCTGGCTTCCTTATCGTCTTGGAAAAGACAGTTTAGCATACGCAGCTCGTGCGTTGAAAAATCCTTTGGATTCGACAGCCGCAATGATTGCGCAAGGCAAGCTTTTATATGATATGTATTGTGATCATTGCCACGGAGCGAAGGGAACCGGTGATGGAAAAGTTGCATCGGGCGTTACGATCGATGACCCTGAGAAAGGTAAACTGGAAAAAGGTGCTTACAATGGCGTCGCTAACCTGGCGGGAGATGCGTTGAAAAATATTTCAGAAGGTCACATCTTCCACGTTATTACTCATGGCAAGGGATTGATGTGGCCGCACGGATCGCAGATCACTGAAGAGGACCGCTGGAAGATCGCGAAGTATGTAAAGACCTTGCAGAAATAAATTAAAAAAACAACGAATAACGTTTAACTGATAACGGACAACGGATAACAACATAACAATGGCTCATCAAGTAGTAGTTACCGAGGAACATTATACATTCAGGCCGGAGACAAGGAAAAAGCTCTTCATCTTCCTTATTGTAGGAGTTGTAGTATTTGCTTTGGGTTTAATAATGGCGATAAGTGGGGGAGGTCATCACGAAGAAACAAAGGGTGGTCATGCTTCGCTTCAAAGCAGCGAATTTGTAGCCAGTGTTCAACAAGATGCCGCGGCTGGTGAGAATCATGCCGGAGCTAAGCATGATGAGACAGCTCCATGGAAAAAGAGACTTTATTCTTCGTTATGGATGAACAACGTGTTTTTTGCCGGGCTTGGAATCATAGGTTTGTTTTTCGTAGCGATCCAATATGCGGCGCAGGCAGGATGGTCAGTGGGTGTAAAGCGCATAGGCATGGCGATGGGCACCTGGATTCCGATTGCAGGGATCTTGATGCTGATCCTTTGGTTTATAACGAACCATGACATTTTCCATTGGACACATGATTATTTATATGGAAAAAATCTGAGTAACGGGCAGCCTAATCCTCAGTACGATGGTATTATTGACAAAAAAGCTCCGTTCTTTTTCTGGCCATTAGCGGGCGGAACCTTCCCCATATTCTTCATTTTCAGAATGGTACTGTTCTTCGGTGTATGGTACTGGTTCTTCATTATGATTCGCAAGAATATGGAAGCGGAAGATTTACAGCCCTCAACTTCTTTCTGGAAAAAGAATGTAGTGCTCTCAACGGTGTTCCTGATCTTCTTCGGTGTTAGCTCTTCAATTGCGGCATGGGATTGGGTGATGAGCATTGACACGCACTGGTTCAGCACAATGTTCGGATGGTATGTTTTTGCGAGTTGGTGGGTAACAGGACTTGCAGTGATAACACTCATTGCAGTTTATCTGAAGGAAGCTGGCTATTTGAAGATTGTTAATTCAAATCACTTGCATGACCTCGGTAAATTCATGTTTGCATTCTCCATTTTCTGGACCTACATCTGGTTCAGCCAGTTTCTCCTTATTTATTACGCTAACATACCAGAGGAGTCGGTATACTTTGTCGAACGCATGAAGAACAGTCCGTACAGCTGGATATTTTATCTGAATTTAATTTTGAATTTTGTGTTGCCATTCTTGTTGTTAATGACAAGAGATGCAAAACGACAAATGTCTATGCTAAAACTTGTGTGCCCGATCATTATCGTGGGACATTGGTTCGATTTCTTTAATATGGTTACACCGGGTGTTGTTCAACATGATGGTGGTGTTGGTCTTATGGAAATTGGCCTCGCGCTGATTTTCATTGCATTGTTCCTGCTGGTGGCGCTCACCAATTTAACAAAGTTGCCACTGTTTGGAAAAAATGATCCAATGCTTCAGGAAAGTCTTCATCACCACATTTAATTATTGAAAAACTGATATGATGAGTCTGCTTATTTCTCTGGGTGTTATTCTGATTCTGGCGATTTTGTACATGATCTTCAGGGTAAGTAACCTTATAACCATAGCAAAGGGTCCGAAACGTGATGAAAAGGGAGGCACTGCCAATAAAGTAAATGCTGCATTGTTCATCGTCTTTATGGTGCTAAGCCTTGGGGGTTTCTTCTGGTATTCTTTTGCCTATTTTGACGACTATAATTTACCCATTGCTTCTGAGCACGGAGCATGGACGGATACACTTTTCTGGATTACAATGGCTGTTAGCGTCGCCGCCTTTGTGATTATCAGCATCATTATGTTTGTTTTTATTTATCAGTATCAATACCGTGAAGGACAGAAAGCGAAATATTATCCTGATAACCATTACCTGGAACTTGCGTGGACTATTATTCCTGCAATCGTGTTGGCGATATTAATCTTTACCGGCCTTCGCGCTTGGAATGATATTACCGACGCTGCTTCAAAAGACGCAGAACTGGTCGAGCTTATCGGACAGCAATTTGCGTGGACCGCTCGCTATCCTGGCACCAAAGACGGCATCTTAGGACACAATAATTATAAACTGATCGATGATATAAATGAGTTTGGTCTGGACCTTACCGACAAAAATTCATTTGATGACTTCAAATCATTGGAGCTTCATCTCCCCGTCAATAAAGAGATCTTGCTTAGGATTAGAGCGAAGGATGTATTGCATAGCGTATTCCTGCCACACTTCCGCGTAAAAATGGATGCGGTACCCGGGATGCCTACACAATTCAAATTCACAGCAACAAAAACAACGCAGCAAATGAGAGAGGAGTTGGGTAACCCTAACTTTAACTACGAATTGGCATGCGCCGAAATCTGCGGACGAGGGCACTTCTCTATGAAAATGTCTGTTGTCGTGGAGGATGAAGAATCGTACGAAAAATGGAAGGCTTCTCAGGAAGCATGGTTAAAACAAAATCCGGATTACCTTAAGAAGGTACCCGAGGCGTTGAAAGAGGCGGCAATGATCAAAGCGGGGATGGTAAAAGATCCTGGATCATCCGTAGCGGAGACAAATGATTAACAGAATTTAAGATTATCAACGACATGGCAACGACCGACATACACACTCATCACGACGTCCACCATCACGATGATCATGACCATGAACATGAGCATCACGAAGGAAATTTTTGGACGAACTACGTTTTTAGTCAGGATCACAAAGTAATTGCTAAGCAGTTCTTGATTACGGGTATCTTCTGGGCCCTGCTCGGTGGAATACTTTCAGTAATTTTTCGCTTGCAATTGGGCTTTCCGGACATGAACCTGGATTGGCTTAAGCCAGTTTTAGGCGAATGGATTACAG
>DASQTN010000164.1:0-2444 GCA_035641895.1 Chryseolinea sp.
CATCCAATCAGGTACGCATCGGAAATAGCGCCGTAACAAGTATTGGGGGACAAGTGTCATGGTCTACGTTTTCGGATGGTCGCTTTAAGAAGGACATCAAGGAAGATGTATCAGGCCTTGGGTTTATCAAACAACTTCGGCCGGTGAGTTATACCGTAGACAAAAATGCAGTCGACAAGTTCTTACAGGTTGTGGATAGCTCGAACAATCAAACTGCAACACGCGGTGTGTCTTTGCGTCAAACCGGTTTTGTGGCACAGGAAGTGGAAGCCGTCGTAAAAAAGACCGGCTATGTTTTTTATGGCGTCGATGTCCCCAAGAATGAAAGTGATCACTACAGTATCCGCTATGCAGAGTTTGTCGTTCCGTTGGTTAAAGCGGTGCAAGAATTATCTATTAATGCCGAAGCGCAGCAAAAACAAATTGAAGAACAAAAAAAGCTTATCGAGCAGCAGCAAAAACAAATTGAGGTACTCTTGGCTGGACTAAATTCTAAAATCGAAATAGGAAGCAGTGGAATGAATGGCAAGACGAAGGCTTTTTTACTTCAAAACAATCCTAATCCCTTTACTGCGGAAACAGAAATAAGAATGACATTGGAGGAAACCGTTGGTCACGCGACGATTATAATTTACAGTCTGGAAGGGAAGGAGATGAAAAATATTCCTGTGAATGACCGTGGTGAGGTTTCGGTTAAAATTTCCGGAAGTGAACTATCCGCGGGAATGTATCTATACACTTTGATGACAGATGGTCAAGTGGTGGATACCAAAAGAATGGTACTGACGCAATAGATACAGCACGGCCTTTGTCAATTCATTAATCATGACTTGTTGATAATTAATCGCAAAGGCGCAAGAGGAGTGTTTATAAAAGAATGCTCCCTTGCGCTTTTAGATTTGCAGCCGCTAATAACCATTTCGCTTCGCAAAGTTGAAGCCATCTAACGTTTGATACTATTGCGCCTTCGGTATAAAAAAGCTATATTAGGAATACTCCCACCTAACCAGCTACAATATGAAACTGATTACTTTTGTTTCGCTTTCTATTTTGATATGTAGTACCGGAACAACGTTTTCACAATGTAAAGATATTACCGCCTCAGCCAGTCCTTCGGTCATTGAGAAGAAGGCATTGTTCGAAGATGAGGTCGGAGCAAAAAACTTCAGTCAAGCAAAAGGCCCGTTAAACTGGTTGCTGAAACACGCACCAAACTTAAGCACTGGTTTATACATTAAAGGCGCCGAGACTTTTGATGCCCTGGCCCAAGCCGAAAAAAATCCCGTCAGCAAACAGATCTACATCGATTCATTAATGATTATTTATGATTTGAGAGTCAAGAACTGCGGAGAGGAAGGGAACGTGGCAGGCCGAAAAGCACTTTCATTTTATAAATACTACTATGACAATAAATCGAGATCGAAGGAGATCCTGCCTCTGATGGACAAAGCAATTGAATTAAATAATGAAAAAATACTCGATGGCCTTGCAGAGTCTTATATGAACGGAGTAAAGATTTCCGCTGATCAACAGCTTCTCGATGAAAATCAGATTCTCGACCGGTATGAAAAAATTACTGCAATTACCGACGGTAAAATAAAAAAAGCACAAGCGGAGGGCAAACCAATTGATCGGTACAACAAAATGAACGATGACAACTTTAAAATTTTATTGACGCTGGTTAAAATTGATTGTGAGTTTGTACGGAAGAAATTCGGGCCCAAATTCAAACAAAATCCAACTGACCTGGATCTGGCAAAAAATATTTTCAATTTTATGCTGAAGGATAAGTGCACAGATGATCCGCTTTGGCTTCAAGCTGCCGAAACCCTGCACAAATCACAAAAGGATTTTGGACTTTCTAAAATTTTGGCTTTGCGATATCTCTCCAACAAGGAGTATGATAAGGCTACGCCAATGTTGGAGGAAGCACTACAACTTGCCAAGGAACCTGCTGACAAAGCTGAAATATTAGGACTACAGGCTCAGCAACAGGAAATGGTAGCCAACCACGAAAATGCGCGACAGCTCTATCTCAAGGCTATCGCCACAGATCCGTCAGCGAAAGGATATTATACCCGTATAGGAGATATCTATATGAATAGCTATTCAGAATGTGCGCAACAAAAACATAAGGCACAAGATCGATTCATCTTTTTAATCGCCTATGACATGTATCAAAAGGCCGAGGAAACACAAAAAATGGAAAATGCTAAATCATCTTTCCCTTCGTCAGAGGAAATTTTTGAGCTGAATTACAAACGTGGTGACAAAGTCAGGGTAACATGCTGGATCAATGAAGACACCATAATCCGAACAAGAAATTAAACAAAAAAAGTATTAGCCCGATTTCGTTCGGAGCATTTTCCCCTGCGAACGTACTTCATCCAAGATCACAGCCGCTATGGCATCAGGTAGTTCAGCGGAAAACATGCCATAGTCAA
>DASQTN010000165.1:0-4646 GCA_035641895.1 Chryseolinea sp.
CGTTCATCAGGTAATTTTATAGGACCTGGACGTATTTAAAGATACAGGTTATCAGTTGATCTTCGTACAACGTTATTCTTATTTGCTATTAACAAAATAACTAATTGTCTAATGGTCGCTAGATGGGAAAGAAGTATGATAGGAACTATCACACTTGGTAACCAGACAAACGGAAAGTAGGTTACTCCAATATTGGGTTGATCAAAAGCTAGTTTTTGAAATGGTGTCTCTGCGGAAAGTATGGCAATTGTCAAAACATTGATTAAAAGTCCCAGGCAGATAATGTTCCACAACAATAAAATTGTTTGATTTGCCTTTCTCCTGATGAATACAATGTAAAATACAACAGGAGCTGTTACTCCAGAAATGATATCGTAGTTATTACCTTCAAATGTCATTAACATGGGGATAAGTCCAGCCATAAAAACGAAGTAGAGTGTGATTTCAACCGGTATTCTTACGGTGTGAATCAAAGTGAGTTTCTTTATATTGAGCGAGTCGGTGAATGCCCTACCCTTTTTTGTACCAAATATTAGAAGCGTGAATAGAATGCCGGGAGCTATTAACAATGCAAAACCGGGTGGAACGGATTCGCTGTTCTGATAGAAGCCAGAGAAGCCAACAATTGATTGCAAGAGCATCCAAATTCCAAGACCCACTAATACAGTGTTTGACTTTCCCGATGCGTTATAAAATTGCCATACAGTAATAACTGTAGTTAGGACAAAAACAGTCATAACGAAAGCTGAGATAGTTTCCATTTTTAATTTGTTTGGTTAAATACTTGGACAAAAGTCGTTCAAGCATCTTAAATGGAACTTGTCATTTGGCAAGAAAGGATTTTTTTGACAACTGTTTTCTGATTCGGCTTAGTGAGGTATCCGTTAATCCTAAGTAAGAAGCGATATGCTTCAGAGGAGCGTTCTGAAAGATGTTAGGGCTTTCCCTAAGTAGGCTAGCATACCTTTGTTCAGCCGTTTGATTTATCATCGAAAGGGTTCTGCTTTTTAATGTGACATATCCCTTAACTAATATTGCCCTGCCAAATTCCCGGAATTCAGGCATCGAATGAAAAAGCGTATCCAACTCTCCGAAAGTTATTACCCATCCTTTGCAATCCGAAAGCGCTTGGATATTTTCCTGAGCCAAAACCCGTTGAAAAAATGACGATACTTCGAATACTATTGTGAGAGAAGAATAAAAGCTCACGGTCACATCATCGCCCTTGGTATCCATCAAAAAAGCACGCATGTATCCACTTTCAAGAAGCAAATATTCGTTGCTTAGTTTACCTTCTTTCACAAAAAAATCTCCTTTTTTAAATTCCTTGAGCACAAAGTTCTGTGCTATTCTATTCACCATCTCGTCTTTCATCGGCGTGATCGATCTAAGGAAATTTATCAATACAATTTTGTCTGGATTTAATGGCGTATACATGCTGCTACCGTCAACTTTATCAGGCAAGGTGGACGAAACGAAATTAACGAATTGAAGTTTAGCTGTGACGGAAGTTAAGGCAAATAATTTGAGTTATAATAGCGTCCCTTGGCGTTATAAACTTAACGTCGGCTAAGTAATATTCGAATGTTTAAATAGATGAGGACTGGGCAAAAATCACGGTTTGTTTCTTTTGCCTATTTACCTCGTTAGCCATGAGAACCAGCCACAGCGCCTGCGTAACGATCATTATTCTATTTTGCCATCCGACTAAAACATTTGGGCCAAACTTTCCATCGGCCGGAAAATTAGCGCGTATTGATGCTATGAAATATATCATCCCGAACCAAACAAAAATTAATGACACGATTAGCACCCAGCGTTTAACGTGCCACTCTTTTTTTCTAAACAAGGCAATTGTAATGAGCAGCGCCGCGAAAGGGATTTGATCAAGCATTGCGCCCATTTGATGTAGCATGCCTGATTGCGTCACTAATTCAGGACTCGTATTAAGCGGATCTGTTTTGAAAATGGCGGCGATAAACATTCCGGCTGCTGAAAGTAACAGCATTACTATCCCGATCTTACCAACAGAATTTACTTTTTTCCAAAGAGAAATTGACAGAAAGACGCAACTTGACCCTAATGAAACGAAGGCCAAAGACATCAGCCAGCCAAACCGGCCAACCTGATATTCACTGATAAAATTCCATGATGGCTCTATGTTGGGCTTTATTACGTGCAACATCGCCAGTATTATTATGAAGGTTATACCTGCCCAAAATGACCAACTTGTCAGTCTTGTGTCGCTGCCTTGTAACATAGCTACTTAATTTTTTCTGCCTCTATAATTTCATCTAATCGTTCATAAGAAGTAATTACTCCATGTTCCATTCCCGACTGCACCATTCCATCCCTGTCAGCGATCGATTGGAAAACTGATTGTACGGTAACTCTCGTTCTGTTCTTTGAAAGGGACTCGAATTTTGTTGTCTCCAAGGCGACGTGACCTTTTTCAGGAAGGCCTTCGAACTCAAAAGTTTGAATAATCCTTTCTGGCGGATTAAGTTCATGGCAAACACCATGGAAACCAAATTCCATTCCATCGGATGACGTGTGAACGTAGCGATACGAGCCATTGGTTCTCAGGTCGAATTTTTCGTACCGCATGGACATCTCTCGTGGACCTATCCACTGCACCAAAACATCCTTATCCGTAAATGCTTTAAACACTAATTCTCTGGATGCTTCAAATTCTCTTACAATGAAAAGCTCCTGTCTGCCTGCATCGGCAATGATCTTTGTCTGGTTTTTAACTGCCATGTTATTTGGATTTTAGTTTCTTAAGCACGTTATCTAGCCTATTGAATTTGTCTTCCCACATTTCTCTGAATGGATCTATCCAATCGGCTACCTGCGCGAGTTTCTTTGGTTGAAGAATATAATGACGTTCGCGCCCCTTGTTATCAATCTTTAAAATGCCGCATTCCATCAGAATTTTTATGTGCTTTGAAACGGCCTGACGACTGATATTAAACGATGCTACAACATCGTTCGGCGACATCGAATTTCTGCCTATAAGTGTAATAATGTCCCGCCTGGTAGGATCGGCAATTGCCTGAAATGCATCTCTTCTCATAATTCGCGATTAATTGTTGCAACCATACGGTTGCAAAGATAGCGCAACTAATCGGTTGCCAAAATATTTCGCGACTTTTTTGTAGGAAATTTTTCGAATCGCTAAAGCGAGTCAGAAAAAACGGTTTACGATACCGGCGGCGAGGTGGTCAACGTTCCTGCCTGTTTCGCAATGTCAATTAATTTTTGACCGTGTTCGGTCATTAATCCACTCGCGATCAGGCGATCGACTCTTTCAATATTGGATTTACTCCAATTGCTCTTGGGTTTACGGGGTGTAAACTGCAAATAAAAGGTTTCTGAATCACGTTTATTTGCTTTGGAATCGATCCAGCCAAAACACAGCGCTTCTTCGATGGATTCATCATAGCTAACACTTTTTGCCTTGCTATTCTTGCGGCCAATTACCAGACAAACCGCTTTCTTGGATTGACAATTCTTCGCGAGCCACTTGCGCCATTCATTCCTTGTTTTAGCGTGAAAGGCTTCGATTCCATTATTTGTTTCCATAATTAAGGTGATTTGGGATTAGTCCTTTTTGCCAGGAGAAAGAATTTCCAGGTAATGGGCATTGTACATTATACCCAAAACATTTCCGAAAGGATCGATAACCGATGCAGTTGTAAATCCTTCTCCTCGTTTTGTGATTGGTTCATATTCTTTTGCTCCCAACGCCAAAAGGCGATCCATAGTTTTTTGAATGTCGTCCACATGCCAGTATAAGACTGCACCTGCGGGTCCTTCCTTAGCTAAGGCAGGTTGATATTTTTTACTGATAATTCCCACTTCATGCTGATAGTCGCCGACACGAAATTCTATATACGCCGGATTTTCCGCATCCGGTCTTTGAAAATACGGTTCCATACCAAATAGTTCTGCATACCACTTTCGCGCTTCTTTCACGTCATCTGCCCAGTAACTTACATTGGCCATGCCGCGTAACATTGTTTTTGATTTCATGTTTTTAGATGTTTTTTAACAAAACTAACACAGGGTGTGACAGCCTTATGTCAGGTGCAACATGACTTTTTGAAAACGTTGAAAATATTTTTAGTCGTGATCACATCTGGCAGTCGCTAGCTTACGAAAGTAGCGAATAATATGGCCGAGGTTTTTACGAAGAATGTATTCGTTCGAAATTAAATAATTTCGCTTTTTCCTACAAAGGCGAGAAGAACGCAAGTTCCGCTAAGTTGGAATTCAGTGCAAAACTGGCGCGATTGCGTCCGTATGCAAACTTTTTAAAAGTCGTTCGAAATGTTGGTCGTGTTCGGGAACCGATCTGTGACTAACGGCCAGGCCGTACGAACCGTCGCTCAAGGGATAAGGTTTTTGCCACGTTGTGACCTGTAATAATCCAGCGCAGTATAGGAGGCGTAAAACTTATAAATATTGCTCACATATTCTACCGTCTCCCGACCGATCTCCCGCGCAGCAATAATTTCAACATTATCAAACCAAAGATTTGGATTCAGCCCTTTTGCTACAGCCATCCTGCGCAACTGGGCTACACGGCCAGGGCCAGCGTTGTAGGCAGCCAGAGCTAGCAATTGCTGATTTAGTGTATCAAT
>DASQTN010000166.1:0-2200 GCA_035641895.1 Chryseolinea sp.
TTTCCAAGGTAAATCCAATCCTTCGATAGCCCTTCTTCCTGACAGTTCAATCTCTTTCGACAATGCGCGAATCGGAGTGATCCAAATCACCTGGAGACCATTGTTTTTTTTGGATTTGTACTGTGTGTTATCACGAATAAATTCCAATAGCGTTGGAACCATGAGAGAATAAGTCTTACCGCTACCCGTAGGGGCATTTACTATTCCGCTTTTACCACTTAGATATGCCCTCCAAGTTTCAATTTGAAATTGAAAAGGTGTCCAATCTCTGGCGGCGAACCAATCTTTTCCTATTTTTATAAGATCATCAGGCATTAAGGCCGAAATTATCAGTTCCCCCAGTGTTAAAAAACAATTTGCAGACCCTCCTGTTAAAAAGATTTAAAGGCTGAAGATGGGACAGTACTCTATTAAAGAGCTTGAACAGCTTTCAGGAATAAAGGCGCATACCATTCGAATTTGGGAAAAGCGCCATAAAATTATTGAGCCTTCCAGGACAGCGACAAATATTCGCTTTTATTCTGACCTAGATCTTAAGAAAATTATTAATGTCTCGTTGCTTAATACCTACGGCATTAAGATATCCAAGATCGCGGACATGTCACTGGACGACGTGAATAAGAAAGTCCTGGAGCTTAGTGAACTTCAAAACGACAAAGGTGTCCATATCGATCAAATGGTAATTGCCATGCTTGATATGGAGGAGGAGCTTTTTGAAAAAATATTAAACAATTTGATCGTGCGATTTGGGTTTGAAAAAACCATCACAGAAATTATTTATCCATTTTTAGAAAAGATTGGAATCCTTTGGCAAACGCAGAACATAACACCAGCCCATGAACACTTTATTTCGAACCTGATAAGGCAGAAAATAGTGGTGGCGATTGATGGATTGCCTATACCGCCGAAAACCTCGAAGAAGATCTTGCTCTTTTTACCAGAGGGCGAAATGCACGAAATGGGGCTCCTGTTTTATCATTTTTTGATACGAAAATCGGGGTATCGTACGTATTACCTTGGGCAAAATGTGCCACACGAGGATTTAATAAGTGTGTATAAAGTGCATCAACCCGATTTTATGCTCACTTCGATTACGTCGAACCTCGCAATTTCCATTGAAAGGTATCTGGAACGGCTTGCAAACGACTTCGGACAAACGAAAATCCTGGCTTCGGGCTATCAGGTTCAAAAATTCAACGGTTGTAAGAAGGGAAACATCCAAACCTTTTCAACCGCGCTTGAATTGAGCAAATTCATTTAAAATCACCTTATCATCTCATTGTAAATTAGCTAGTTATAGAACTGCTGGCGCGTTTTTGTTTAACATTTTAACAAAAATATAAAACAGAAGTCTTGGCACGTTTTGGTTAAGCACTATATTTGTTTAACGATATGCAGATATAATTAAACACTTTAAACCAATACCAAATGACTGCAATAGAATTTACTCACCAAATAGCTGGTTTACGTGGCACACTTCAAACTTTTACCAGAAGATTCACTCATGATAAGGATGAATCCCTGGATCTTGTTCAGGATACCATCTTAAAAGCTTTAACATATCGGGACAAGTTTCGTCAGGATACCAACCTTAAAGGCTGGCTTTTCACAATCATGAGAAATACTTTTATCAATAACTATCGCAAAAACCAACGGGCGAAAACGTCTAACGATTCAACAAAGGATCTCTACTTTCTAAATGTAGAGGAAGAGCATACATTCAATCGTCCTCAAGAAAGTCTAGAATTTAAAGAAATCTGGAAAAATGTGAACAGCATAAAAGAAGAATTGCTGACGCCTTTTAAGATGCATACGACCGGATATAAATACCATGAAATTGCCGATCATCTTCGTATTCCAATCGGCACAGTAAAAAATAGAATTTTCCACGCGCGAAAAGAAATCCAAAAGCAGTTGCAGGGTTACTGATAGCTTCCTGTATACCTTCGCTTGATGACACGAATAGCAATTATTGGTTCGGGAATTTCCGGATTGTCAGCGGCGTGTTTTCTGGCGAAGGAAGGATTCGATGTAACGGTTCTTGAAAAAAATTCTACTGCCGGAGGCAGGGCAAGAAAATTTGAAGCAGCAGGTTTTACCTTTGATATGGGTCCAAGTTGGTATTGGATGCCCGATGTCTTCGAAACATTTTTCGGCCATTTTGGAAAGCGCCCTTCCGATTACTACAAACTAGAACGGC
>DASQTN010000167.1:0-4390 GCA_035641895.1 Chryseolinea sp.
CTGTAATAGTTGCAATTTTTTTCACTGAAGGTATGGTGCCAATCAAATCGTCGATAGGAATTTTTCCAGCTGTATAACCAGCTCTGTCGGCCGATGCCCCTGCTCCCGCAATTGTTCCTCCTGTTGCTAAAATTATTACCCTGGGTAATTGTTGAGCCTGCATTTGTGCTGTCAGGAACAGACATACTAAAATTGAAAGTAGTTTTTTCATAATGTGTTATTTTGTTTTTGTAACCGCCTTTATAATTATTGTTTGAATTTTCTATGTTATCTATTGTGTTCTAGACATCGTCGCTCTCGAATGTCTGAACGTTTGACATGCGACCTGCGAAGGAACGATCCATATAGCCCAATGTGTCGAATGCACCCCTGATCAGGTTATACTCACTGCTTTCTTTGAATATGGATAAGTCGTTCGACGTTCGCCAAAGGGTTAAGAGGTGATACACGTTGGGATTAAATACGTCCATCGACAGGTGGTTTGACAGGCACGTCGTTGGAAGCAGATTGAATACAAATCGAATAGTCTGTTCAAACTCTTTGTGTTTAGGCAAGCCAATGGTGCCGGAAATTTTAAGCAGATAAACTTTATTGTCCATGATACGTTTTGATTTCATGTAACAGACGATCCAACCTCACGAGGTAGCAAGCGCGTTACCAAACTTTGTACCAAAGGAATGTTGAGTTATTTTTCCTGCTCTCAGAAGTCTAAACTGACTTTCCCGTCTGTAAGGGCAATCCACTAACGGTGATGATTGCCTTAAATGATAACGAGCTTTCGTGACGCTCACGATATGTCGTTAGTAAAATCCGATAGTTAACCATGAATGGATTATAAAAAAACGTATAAGAGGTCAATTCAAGCAACTGATGAGTTGGAGCACACCTCTCCCAGCAGTCATCGTTATTCTTTAGGCACCTGTCGCGGGAAAGCTATGTATTCAAAATCTTTATCTTGGAATAGTTCTGGGAATCAATCATCGCTGGGAGATTGATCAAAACTGTCAACCGGACGTCTGATGTCCAATTTTTTCATTTTAGATCGAAGCGTATTAGGATGCATCGCCAACATTTCAGCGGCGCCGTTTTTACCGTTGATCTTCCAATGACATTTCTCCATGATGGAGAGAATATGATCCCGCTCAATATGTTCAAGTGTGTTATCGGCCAACCTTTCTACGGGTGGGCTCTTATCCCCCCACCAATCAAGCCTGAGCGCCTTCCCATCGCTGACGATTACGGAACGCTCAATAACATTTTTCAGCTCACGGATATTTCCAGGCCAGTTATAGTCCGTCATCCGTTGTAAATTCGCGTGCGATATTTCAGTCACTTGTTTCTCGTACTTCTTGCACTTGCGAACGATAAAGTAGTTAATGAGCATTGGAAGGTCTTCCTTCCGATTGCGCAAAGGAGGAATGGTGATGGGAAATACGTTCAGCCGATAATATAAGTCGGCGCGAAATTGCCCTTGCTGTACCATAGCTCCAAGATCGCGATTGGTTGCGGCTAGAATCCGGACGTCTACTTTTATCGTTTTCTGTGCTCCAATGCGTTCGAACTCCCCATTTTGCAATACTCTTAATAACTTAGGTTGCATATCGATTGGGAGTTCTCCGATCTCGTCTAAAAAGATGGTGCCGCCATCGGCTAATTCGAACCGCCCTTTGCGTGACTGAATCGCGGAAGTAAATGCACCTTTTTCGTGGCCAAACAGCTCGTCTTCTATCAGCTCCTTTGGTAAAGCACCACAATTGACTTTTATAAAAGGCTTATCGACACGCGAACTATTTTCATGGATCAGGTTGGCGAACAACTCCTTGCCTACTCCCGTTTCGCCTTCTAAAAGTACAGGGGCATTGGTGGTAGCTACTTGCTGTGCTTTTTGAATGGCGTACCGCAGGGCTTTGCTTGAACCAATTATTGCATGGGTTGTCGGTGTGGTTAGTTCTTTCGTAGTAAAGTTAACCTGTTCCATTAGCAATTCGTCCTTTAAAACCTCAACCAACCGGCTGGCTTTCTCTGACTCGGTAAGATCCTTGCCAATACTGATCATGCTTTCAATCTCTCCGCCTGGATTGGGAATTGGGAAATTAGACCACGCTATAATTCGTTCGTCGCCGCTTTTATTTCGAATGGAGACTTTGATCGCATCTGCCACCACCTGTCCGTTAATCACCTTTTCAAAAAGACCTCTGAAATGATCACGATCATTCGGCGTATGGAATGTGTTAAACCAGTCGACCATCCGTAATTCCCCTAGACTGGCATAGCCTAATAATTTGGTGCCATAATCATTAGCATATAAAATCCGGCCTTGCTTGTCTAACTCAATTACTATAAAAGGCGCGTGCGTCATAAACGACTGCCACCTTACTTCTTTCTGCTGCACTGCCTCTTCATGTCGAAATCCGTCCAACAAACTGGTTACCAATCGTTGGCCCATAATGATCATAAAAAACAATGAGTGCAGGTGCATAGGGAAGAACAACGACATATCCCAATAAGCGGCGAGGCCACCATTGCTAAGCTGATTTGTTGCAGTAAGTAAAAATAGAATACCGTATATCGCCATCGCGGCTGCAAGCCAACGCGAACTTGCCTTTTGTCCCTTTTCGAATTGCCACTGTACCGCCAACATCCCCAGTAGTAATATGCATCCGAAACCTGCTACGGCAAATATTGACCAAATCGGCCTTATGGCAGGAGATACCGTGAACGCCATCACCCCATAGCAGACGATCGTAATAGCCAAATTCACAAACGCTAAGGTTTTTTTTGGATATCCCGAATAGGCCAGTATGAACCATGGAGTGATCGCATAATAGGTGAAGATGAATAACCGCTTGAGTAAAATGTGGCCGGGGTAGGGTGGTACATCATATAGGATAAAGCCCGTGGGTGGCAATAAAAAAAACACGACCAGCGCCAGGCCCATCAAACCAAATAAAAGGTAAGACTTGTCGCGCTTTTTCAACGCTAGGGCTAGATACACGGAACTCATGGCGAATGATACGCCAGCGGAAACTAAAGCTAGGGAAGTATAAAAGGCTTCCATCAAGAGGTTTATTAGGATGCACAATGAAATTATTACTCACACAACCGGGCTACATGCCATTAATCAAACTGAAATCGGATATTAATATACTCGAATTCCTATAATTGACCGACACGAAAGCCCAATTCCAAACGTGTTTTACCGTGTTTTACGCGACTCATCACTGCCTAGTCCCAATTTCTTTACTTCAATACATCTTGTTGCCGTGTTTATCGCTATGCTAATTAAAGCTATACTTAACACTGAACTGAAGTCTGTTCGCGGTTCCTTCCTCTTCATTGATGTCCTCACGGGTTCCACGCAAATATTCGATGCCCACAAACGCATTATCAACAAAATGCCATAGCAGATTTACGGCCATATAATTCATTTGGGAAATATCTGTGAGGGGTTGGCCTTCGGTTGTGTCATTAGAACCCTGATTATATACCGCGAGCGACGAGAACTTGTCATTCCAAAAATGCTGGACGCCTGCTGTTACGCCGACATCTGTTATTGCTTCCAGGTCGCCATTCTCATCAAGCCCACCGGAGAATCCTCCACGAAAGCGACCTACACCTGGTCCGTAGACAATCTGATAAATAAATTTATCCTTTTTAAGAAAATTAAGTTGGCCTGAAAGATTTCCACCGAACAGTGAAATCTTATCTGATCCACCAGAAGAATAACGGTAATGCAGCTGCGCGGCAAATGCTGATAGCTGGACATGGCCCCATTTTTTTGTAATCCGATAGCGGGCTGTTAAATCAGGCAGGGGACTTTCAAATTTTCCAGGTTCTGCAGGAGTTTGGGCTCTCGTGTTAGGTTCCTCCACGGCAATAGCCAGATATGAGTCGCTGGAAAGCGACTGCTTCCAACGAAACATGGCATGCCGCGCAAATGCATAAGCTGCGGGCTTTTCAAAATCGAGTGTAGGCGGAATGATTGTCTCGTCCATGAAGTTAGACCACCATTGCCCAGCCAGCCATTTTCCATTGTTAATCTCAACAAAGGCATGACGAAGGCGAAAGGCGCCGCTTGTTCCATAAAAGTCTCCTTCCACGTACGCACGCAATTCGCCAACTTTTGACGGCGAACGAAAATCCAGGAAGACTCTTGTTTCTTTTGCATGCATATGCGTTGTTTCACCTTTCGATCCATCCGTAGGGATGGTCGATACATCAAAATAATCAGGTGAACCGATAGGATTGAAATCGTGAATGAGATCGAACTTAACATAACCGCCAATCTTCATGCGCACTGGTGTCTTAGGAATTTCCCACCACCCTGGAGGAACTTCTGCTGGTGGCGCTGTAGCAACCTGTCCATTCGCCTGTACGCCAACCATAAGTA
>DASQTN010000168.1:0-3621 GCA_035641895.1 Chryseolinea sp.
CCTTGATTTTCAATAGCGCTGATTCAAACTCTTTTCTAATCGATTTATCGGTCATCTTCTCGACGAGTTTCCCGGCAAATAACATTGCGCTCCCTTCCTCTTGAGTGAACATGACAGGCGGAAGGTGATATCCATCTACAATAAAATAACCTTTGCCGGCTTCGGATCCTATCGGCACTCCCGCTTCCATTAACGCTTTTACATCCCGATAAACCGTTCGCAGACTAATTTCAAATCGGTCAGCGATTTCCTCTGCCTTCACGACCCGTTTGGTCTGCATTTGAATAAGTATTGCCGTAAGACGATCGATGCGATTCATAGCCTAAAAATAAAAAAGCCATAGCATTAACTACGGCTTTTTCCCGGAATAAAATTGCTGATTTACCAGTAGATGGTATATAATGCGACTAAAATTCCTGTAATAAGCAGTGCACCAGCGGTAAAGCCAGGTGAAAGTTTAAACATGCTTTTATCAATCTCAAGGCCATTTGGTTTAACTCCCCTCCTGTTCTCAATGTTGGTAATGATGCTCATTCCAATAACACACAAAATGAACACGAAACCCATGCGGTCGAGAAATGGAATTTCATAAACACCGTCAGCATTCAGTTTGGCAAAATTGATTGGCTCAAGAAATGACAGGTCAGCGAATTGAGGCAAAACTTTTAAGATAAGCGAAAATACAAACCCGCCGTTCGTCGCGAACAATGCTGCATTAGATGTTGTACGCTTCCAAAAGAATCCTAAAATAAACATAGCGAAAATTCCAGGTGAAACGAACCCAGTATATTCCTGTATATATTGAAAGCCTTGCTTGCCTTCGCCCATTAACTTCTCACCGACTAACAAGGAGAGCAACACCGCTAAGAACATCGATACGATCACAGAAAGTCTTCCAAGTGATACTAATTTACCTTCGTTCGCGTCTTTGTTGATCGCTTTCTTATATATGTCTAATGTAAAAATCGTAGCAATACTATTTGCTTTACCCGCCAGTGACGCTACAATGGCTGCAGTTAAGGCAGCAAAAGCTAATCCCTTCAATCCAATAGGCAACAGGTTGAGTAACGACGGGTATGCTTTATTCACATCGATCACACCCTTTGAGTCCAGCATCTCCGTTGCAAAATATCCTTTCTGATGCAGTACATAAGCCGCAATGCCCGGTAATACCACAATCACTGGCATCAAAAGTTTTAAGAATGCAGCGAAAAGAATTCCATTACGCGCTGTCTTTAGGTCTGCTCCCAGGGCACGTTGTGTGATGTATTGATTGCATCCCCAGTAATTAAGATTTGTGATCCACATTCCTCCGATTAAAACTGTTAGCCCAGGAAGGTCCATGTAATTCGCGTTTTCGCGATCGAAGATCATGTGAAAATGATCATCGGCCTGCGCTCTCAATAAATTAAATCCATTCAAAATACCTTCTTGACCTGCTTCTTTCGAAACGAGATTCAGCGCAATGTAAGTCGCCACCAGGCCGCCCAACACGAGGAAAAATACCTGTATAACATCGGTGTATCCAATCACCTTCATCCCACCAAGCGTTATCAAAATAGCGAAGATCGCCAACAGGAAAATGCACAAATAAGTATCAAAGCCGGTGATACCAGAAATGGCCAATGCACCTAAGTATAGGATAGACATCAGATTAACGACGATGTACAGCAATAACCAGAACACTGCCATGATCATCGCCACGGTACCGTTGTATCGTTGGTTCAGGAATTGTGGCATTGTGTAAATCTTATTTTTCAAGTACACAGGAATAAAAAATATCGCCACGATCAACAGTGTTGCTGCGGCCATCCACTCATAAGTTGAAATGGCCAACCCCATTTTGAAACCCGATCCCGACATTCCGATAAACTGCTCAGCTGAAATATTGGACGCAATCAAAGATGCTCCGATTGCCCACCAGGTAAGAGCGCCCTCTGCCAGAAAAAAATCTTTCGAATCCGCGTGGGCCTTCTTCTTTCGATTATAAATCCAGTAGCCATACCCGGCTACAATGACAAAGTAAATCAGAAAGACTACATAGTCAGTTGTTTGTAATTTTTGCATTGGGTTTTAAAAATTAAGGATAAGCCTAAATGATTGATTATGGAAAGCCCTGAATGTGAACTCTTGTACTGACCTTCAGGACTCATGTGTTGTCGGAATAACTGGTTCGGTTTAACAGATAAAAGTCATGTTCTTTTTTGAAACTAACAAAGAAAATTTCAGTGGCCCGAAATTTTTGCAATAAAACGGCGCGATCAACATTCTGCGTTGTTTACAAAACCTTGTGTCGCTACGCTAATGTTTTTTACATTGCGTAAACGAATTATTCTTACTCTCCCATGAAAAATGGACTTTTGATCGATATGGATGGGGTCATTTATGGTGGTGACATCATGATTCCCGGGGCCGATGCATTCATTGCGAAGCTTGTAAAGGAAAAAATTCCTTTTACGTTTATGACTAATAATAGCCAACGCACCCCCCTGGAATCGGTGCGAAAGCTTAAGAAGCTGGGAATTGTGGTCACGGAAGAACACGTGTACAGCAGTGCCATGGCAACGGCAAAATTTCTGGCGAGCCAAAGCACCCGAGGTACGGCCTATGTACTTGGCGAAGGCGGATTACTTAGTAGTCTGCACGACAATGGTTTAACGCTTGTGGACAGTGATCCCGATTTTGTTGTCCTTGGCGAAGGAAGAAACTTCACACTAGAAATGGTACAACGTTCAGTTGACATGATTCTTGCGGGCGCAAAATTTATAACAACGAATCGTGATCCCTCACCAAAACGAACAGGATGGAATAATTTAGGAATTGCTGCAACAACCGCGATGATCGAAGAAGCAACCGGTATTAAAGCGTTTGTCGTCGGCAAACCCGGACCTGTCATGATGCGGTCAGCGAGGAAATTCATCGGATTGGAAACCGCTGAGACAACGGTGATTGGTGATACGATGGATACTGATATTCAAGGTGGTGTCCAGATGGGATATAAAACTGTTTTAGTTTTATCGGGCGTATCCCGAAGAGAGGATATTCATCATTATGCTTTTAAACCCGATCTGATCGTTCCTTCGGTAAAGGAATTGGAATTGCCACTGCCGTGGTGGACAGGGAAGGGTGATCGGTAGTCGGTAATCAGGTAATCGGTGATCGGTGGCTCTTCGTAGGAAAGGTGTAGTTGGTAAGAGGTAGGTGGTAAGAGGTGTTAGCATTTTGATTCGCCGATTTGTGAACCTTTGTGGCTTTGGGACTTTGTGGCAGGAATTCGGCATCAAGGCTGCAATAGCAACAGCGTCACGGGTTAAAGTTTCACAAAGGTGATGGATCCGGATTTTGTTAATCGCAAATTAAACGTCGCAGATCTGTACTCCCTGCTTGAGGGAGGCGATCTTGTCAGGGCGTTTTGGAATAAATTCCTGCGCCACGTAGCCTTTGAACCCTGTTTCCAAAATGGCTTTCATGATCGCCGGATAATTCAGCTCCTGTGTTTCATCAATTTCATTACGACCCGGTACCCCACCCGTATGATAGTGAGAAATATACTTTTGATATTTCTGAATGGTAGCGATGACGTCACCCTCCATGATCTGCATGTGGTAAATGTTATATAGT
>DASQTN010000169.1:0-25398 GCA_035641895.1 Chryseolinea sp.
TGATATTTACACCGGCTATTTTGCCCTGAAGCGCATTCATCATATTTGGCGTCCTGTTTACTGTCAGCTCTTTCGCATCCACTTTGCTAGTGGCGTATCCCAAACTTTTACTCGATCTTTCAATACCAAGGGCAGTAACCACAACTTCGTCTAAGGCCTGTACGTCAGGGGTCATCGTAAGGTCAACTGTTGTTCTTGATCCAACAGCGACTTCTTGGGTTGCATATCCGATGAATGAAAACACCAACACAGCGTTTTCGTCCGGTACCTCTAAGGTGTATTGGCCATTAATATCAGTTGAGGTACCAACCGAAGAACCCTTTACCAGAACATTGACACCTGGAAAATCATTGCCGTTTTCGTCACGAACTTTTCCGGTGATAGTAATCGCAGCATCATTTTGCGCTAGCATCGACAACCGATCTGCAAGGTAGTCTGCCGGGGGCGCCGAGGCGGCACTATAGACCAACGGCGTCGTTGAAATAGAGGCAGCCGGCTCCATTGTAACGGCTGACTTTTTTACGGCCTTCTTCTCGTAAATAACATAAAATCGTTCACCACCTTTTTCATAATAGAGAGTGGTTTGTCGCAACATTATATCCAAGGCTTCTTCAACGGTTTTAAATGTGGTCTTTGTGGTTTGAATTACCTTGTTCTCGACCCATTCGTCCTTGTAAGCAATGGATACCTCGAAAGATTTCTCTAACTCCTTCAATCCCTGCTTGAGCGAATAAGAGTCCAGTCGGACGGATCTGGGCGACGCTGCGGCATACACCTGCTCGTGCTGCGGCAACGCCTGAAAAGATATCAGCAGTAAAATGCCGATTAGTGTGTAGTGACATTTCATAGGATATGGGTTTAATTTATAGGTTTACTGTTATTTAAGATCATGACGTCTTTCAAAAAAATCTTGTTCTCTTCCTTCACCACCTTTAACTGAAATGCTTTTGCAATCTGCTGCAGCAGACCTTCAGAATCTGTTACTGGCATTGAGCCGGAAATGGTCTGATTTAAAAGGCTCTCTCTTACTTCCACGTCTATTCCATAGTTGTCCTTAATCATGTGAAGCAATTCACGCAGGCTGGTACGATTAAGAACTAAATTTTTTTCTGTCCATGCCGTATAAACTTTGGGGTCAACCATTCGTTTCACAAATCTTTTTTCGTCGTACTCTACCAGTTCCCCAGGTTTCATCATAATTTTTCCGGTTGCCTGTTCTGCAGACAAGCTGAGTTGGATGCTACCAGAGTTCAATACAATTTTTGTCTCCTTTCGGTGATAGACGTTAAAGGTGGTACCAAGCACTTCTATGGCAACGTTCTCACCGGGTTTGACTTTAAAAGGCTGATTATTTTTTTTGTGAACGACCGAGAAAAATGCTTCGCCATCCAGCCAGACCTCTCTTGGAGTAGTCGCCTTCCACTCTGATTTTAATCGCAATACAGAATTGGAATTAAGGATAACGGTTGAGCTATCCGGAAGCGTAATGGTTTTTGTCTCGCCAAAGGCTGTTCTGTATTCTATGGAAGAGGGCTGCGATGTCCAGAAGAACGAGCTAATAACAGCGATTAAAACGCAGGCTGCTGAGCCATACCAGATCCATTGCTTAGTGGAAAGTTGTGTGCCGGAATTGACGGAAGTCTCATGATGGCTTCTGATCTTATTCCAGAGATAGGATACATCTTCCGCCGGCAAATTAAAACTCGAAAAATTCAAACGCAATAAGCTTGACCGCGCCTCTTCAACCTCGCTTCGTTTATGCGGATTTTCTTCAAGCCAGTTCTGCCAATAAGCATCAATAGTTCCATCAGGATTGGATACCCATGATTGGAAATATTCGTCCATAATAAAATCTTTGACAGAGAAACGCGCGTAGTCTTTCACGTATTAATGGGCCAGGTATGCAGTATAAGAGCAGCGAAATCCAATTATCTCATCATTATTTATAATGAATTTTTTATCCCCCAAGCCAAAGGTGACGACGGCAATGCAAAGCTTTCCTTCATTTTCGCTGCACTGGAGTGCAAAAGGAGATCATTCAAATCTTTGGAGTGGCTCAAAGTTTTAGCGCTGAGGTCGCGAGAGAAACTAATGGAAGGCATTCGGCGATTAGCATAATGACCGAAAGGGAGACCGCAGACACGGCCAAGCCCCGGTTTCAATAGGACTTCATGTCCTGGGTTTTTGGACTATTCTGATGCATACTGGGGAATGCAGAGAGGTAAAAGGGTCGGGTTGGTGGCGAATTGTTTTAAGCCAGTTCGGCGAACTCAGCGCGAATCGCTCCGGCGATTTCTCAGCGATTAATAAATCTGTAACCACCTACAGCCCTAAACAGGCGAAAATCATCATAAAAACGGCTTTATCCTTCAAGTTTTTGCGCAACACATCGATTGACTTTGAGATCAAATTATAGACAGAATCTACGTGTAGATCCATTATCGCAGCGACTTCGTGGTACGAGAGCTGATTGAAGAATTTCAAAAAGACGGCCTCACGTTGTCTCTTTGTTAATGAATGAAGGCTGTTTCTTACCTTTTTATTTCTTTCAATTTCCCATTCTTCCTCGATCAGGGCATCTTCCTGTGAAGGAGCAAAGTGAAAAGCGTAGCTGTCTTTATCATTCAATGAAATCAGAAATTTCCGGCCGACCGACAATCGGTTCATTAATAGTCTTCTGAATGATTTAAATAAGTAATAGTTTACACAGGTTACTTCACTCAACTTTTCTCTGCGATCCCATAACAGCGTAAACAGTTCCTGCAGGCAATCAAGCACGAGATCCTTATCCCTGCAAGAGTGCATTCCATAATTATATAACCGCTGAACGTACTTGTTATAGAGAATAGAAAATGCTAAGTCATTGCCCTTCTTAAAACTCAACCATAGGGTGCTGTCGTCCAGCGACTGGTCTTTGGTATTTCGGTCTTGGCTTTTCAGAGGTTTGGCTAGCATAAACTGGTAGCACTGATGCTATTGCAAAATTAAATTTAATATTTTTTACCGAAAACGATTGAACAGCCTGAAAAAAAAGCACTTTTTGAAATGTTACACGCGAACACTGCAAAATTTCGAGGAATTGGTTTTTTAAATTAATCGGTTGAATTTCCGATTAATTTAATTCTTCGATTTTTGAAATCTATGGAGGCAATAAAAATTTACATCGGAAGTCTGAAACTAATGCAGTCTTTGACCTGGTTGTTTTGATTGATAAATCGAAACCAATTAGACAACCGCCCTTCTTCAATCAAACCACTTTTCAATAAGACATTGGCAGAAGCTTTATTCTCCGCGTCGGTGAAAGTTTGAATGCTAACCACCCCTTTTTGATCTCGCAGAATTGACATCATGGATTTGCATGCTTCTGTAGCGTAGCCCCTTCCCCACTGGGTGGGACTTAGAATATATCCAAACTGAAGTTTCCCATTTTCGTTGATGATGCCGAAACTTCCAATGAATCTTCCGCCATGAGTTCTTATAGCATAGGTATAGTCCGTTCCCGTTACCCATCCGCTGATGGCATATCGTAAAAAAGCTTTCGTGTCTTCTAAGGATCTATGGGTAGGCCACGACATAAAGCGAGTTGCTTCTTCTTTACCAGCGTAGGTATAAAAAATTTCTTCAGCTTCTTCATACCTTAGTTGTCGTAAAATCAATCGTGGTGTAAAAATTTGAGTCGGTAAATCAAGCTTTACCATAGTTATCCCTTTCATGGCCAGAGAAAGCAATATCGTCCATCAGTATTTCAAAAAAAAATTCGAAGATGTTATCATCCTGGTAAAGGTAAATCCAATACAATTCAAAGGTGTAGAAATCACTTTGTTACCAAACGGTGAGTGTGAAATGCGTGCGTTGGAATTTGATGAAGGAATCATGGAGGATCTGGCCACCGACGGTTTTGAGCAAGCCAGTGCGCTGGAATTCAACCTATATTACTCTGGATTAGCTAAATAAGCCAATTCGTGAGGAAATTTAAATTCTTATTACCAATTATCCTTTGGCAGTCGTATCTTTGCGCCGGCAAATCGGCACGACCAGCTCCTGCTGAACTCCCCCAGGATCGGAAGGTAGCAAGGGTAGGCGGTTGTAGCGGTGCGATGTTCGGTTTGCCATTTTTTTTCCCTTTTAACCCGCGTCGATAGATTGTCCAGACTCTAGCAACTCGCTTAATTAATTATATCAACTCAAACTGAAACGATTACATGAAATTCTTCATTGACACAGCCAATCTCAACGAAATAAAGGAAGCCCACGACCTAGGAGTCTTAGATGGTGTTACCACCAACCCTTCACTAATGGCCAAAGAAGGAATCAAAGGAAAGGAAAATATAAGAGCACACTATAAGGCGATTTGTAATATTGTCGACAACAACGTAAGCGCCGAGGTAATCGCTACCGACTTTGAAACTATTATAAAAGAAGGTCTCGAGCTTGCAAAGATAGATGACAAGATCGTCGTAAAAGTCCCGATGATCAAAGACGGAGTAAAAGCGATCAAGAAATTTTCCAGTGAGAATATTCGTACCAACTGCACGCTGGTATTTTCTGCAGGGCAAGCTATCCTCGCCGCAAAAGCCGGTGCTAGCTATGTGTCTCCATTTGTTGGCCGGCTTGACGACGTCGGCACAGACGGACTAGAGCTAATTGCTCAAATCGTAAATATTTATAACAACTACGGATATGCAACCGAAGTTCTTGCTGCATCAGTAAGACACACCATGCACTTGATCCAGTGCGCGGAGCTTGGCGCAGATGTCGCAACCTGTCCACTAAGCGTTATTATTGGGTTGCTGAAACATCCACTGACTGATAGTGGGTTGGAGAAATTCCTTGCCGATCATAAGAAAGTAAACGGTTAGATCGGTTAACTCTTAAAAAGCCACAGCAGTTTGTTGTGGCTTTTTCTTTTTATCGGTGTGAAAAATAATTCGCAAATTAGTGCGTTCGAAATCACAAATTCTTAACAATGTTTTCTAACGATCCTGTTGTACATGTTAAAGGGGTGAGCATCTTTCACGATCACAACACCATTTTAGGTGACGTTACCTTCGATATACAAAAAGGTGAGTTCGTCTTTATGGTGGGTCGAACAGGCTCCGGAAAAACTTCCTTGTTGAAAACCTTATATGCTGACTTTCCCTTACGTTTAGGCGACATGAAAGTGGCAGGCTTTGATCTTCGAACGATCAAGGCGGCACAGGTACCATCACTACGTCGCAAGCTGGGAATCATCTTTCAGGATTTTCAGCTTTTTAATGATCGCTCAGTTGGCGACAATTTAATGTTTGTGATGAAAGCCACCGGTTGGGGTGACAATGCAAAGATGCGGGCGCGCCTTTCTGAAGTATTAATGCAAGTCGGCCTGGGATCGGTTGAAAAAAAATTACCTCACCAACTGTCGGGCGGAGAACAACAGCGTGTCGTAATTGCCAGAGCACTCTTGAATGAACCTCAGATCTTAATTGCCGATGAGCCCACTGGAAATCTGGACCCGGAAGTGTCACATGGAATAATGAGAATATTCCAGCAGATAAATAAATCAGGAACTGCTGTGTTGATGGCAACCCATAGTTATGGACTTATAAAAAAATTCCCTGCAAGGGTTTTAAAATGCGAAGACGGCAAGGTGTATGATTCAGCGCAATCGCCTTTTGAGCTTACGGCAGAATATTAAATAAGGATTCTGGAGATTGACCCACGCTTTTAAACACCGTATGTGATCTCCATAACTTTTACAACGTCGCCCGACATGTTCTTGATGGTCGAAAAACTGGAGCGTACATTGATTACGTCACCCTTCCTATTCATTCTTTTAAATACACCTTTCTTTGGATAGCCTTGAGCAAGATCTTTCCAGAATTGTTTATACTCTTCGCTGTTCTTATCGTCTTTGGTGGTGAATATCCGATGATGCTCGCCCACGACTTCATCTTGGGTGTAACCAAACAACTCAAGATAATTACTATTTACTTTCGTTAGTGATCCGTCAATGCCATACTCGGCCACGGATTGAGAACTATGGATCGCATTCAAAGTACTGTCAGTCTCTGCCTGACTACGCTGCATTTCTTCCTGCGTAGCCTGAAGTTCCTCCATGTTTTGACGCATCTCTTCTTCTTGCGCTCTCATCTGCTCTGTCATTTCCTGCGACTCTTCCAACAGCCGTTGTGTGCGCGCGTTAATTTTTACAGTAGAAATAGTAGACGCGATTGTTTCTGCGATTTTTTGAACAAACTCCTTTTCAAAATCCTGGAATTCGCTGAATGAAGCCAATTCGACAACACCAAATATCTGATCATTCACTTTTAAAGGCACTATTAAAACACTGGTCGGATTTGCATCACCAAGACCAGATGCAATTTTAATATAGGTCTGAGGAACTTCAGTAAGATAAACCATGTCCCCCTCCTGCCAGGCTTGCCCTGCCAATCCCTCGCCACGATAAATTTTATGATTTAAAAATTTCTTCTTATCCCAGGCATAACAGGCTTTCATTGTCATCGTAGGGTCTTCACCTTCGTTGGTTTCATCCACTATGTAAAGTGCACCTTGGTTTGCTTTGAGATACTTGACGAGATTACCGACGATTTCATCGGAAAGCTTTATCAAGTCGTTGGTATTGTTTCGAAGTATTTCTCCAAACTTTGCCATACCCTCGGTCGCCCAGTTTCGTTTTTTATCATCCTCAGCAACTTTCGAAAGATTGTCTCGCATGTTGATCAATGCATTGCCCAATACATCGTGCTCGCTAAGGGGCTTGAATTCGGTCTTATAATTTCCGTTTCCAATATTTTCCGCGAACAGACTTGTATCCTTCAAACCAGACACAAGGTTGTCCATCGCCACGGCCATCTCACCAATTTCATCATTGCTGAAGTTACCTTGCTTTTCTTCCACTAACTCGCCACGGCCTAATTTTACCACGACATTTTTAAGAAAGTTTACAGGTTTAGTAATGGTTCGCATGAGAAATATAGCACTCATCAAACCGATAACGATAATACCAGAGCCAAGAATGATCGTGTAATTTCTAAGACTTCGGATGGAGCCAATCACGTCGCGGTCGGATCGTGCGGTCACTCCATTTTGTGTAACTGCAACCCGGTTTAATCTTGAGATGAGATCGGTCGTCCGGGGAATCACCTGGCTCTCCACTGCATCTTCCGCCAACAGCTTTGTTAATGGGTCTTCATAATGCTCGAACGACTGAAGATTAGCCATGATCGATTCTTTCTGAACAGTGAGTAGCGTATCGAATTTATAAAAGACGGTATCCATCTGATAGCGTTGGCTATCCGTCTCCCAGGTAGTCATTAGTTTTTTTATCTTTTCCTGCAACGCAGGGTATTCATTGTCCTGTAATAATTTGAGGGCGTTTTTGTCTTCCTGATTCGTTTGCAGATAAACCCAGTTCGTTACCAACATCTTCGACCGCGTCACCATAAGGATAAAATCTTTGATAGCATCCTGTGAGGGGCGATACACCTGGCTTGAACTATTCACAACGTTGTCGATAACATTTCCCTTCCAGAAAATAATCGCGCCATTAACAACAAATAGCACAATCAAAATTAAAAAACCACCAAGTATTTTATTCCCAATGGTCAACCGAATTCCTGATTTCTTTTTCTTAATTTCTTCCATAATTAAATCAATATCGCTAGACGGGAGAGTTCGTTGCTCACTTTAAGGCCCTGCTTTGTCGTAGAGCTTTGGTTTAGCTCAAAAGCCAATTTGCCATCTTTTACAACAAAATTGACATTGGCGCCTTTAGCGGCAAGTCCTTGCTCTTCAGTTACTATTAAGGCAGACAGTGATGATGCTTTACCTAATACCTCTTCAATATGCGCTGACTTCGCGGTTGGTATAAAAAGAATGTTGCACTTGCGAATTTCTGAAACCGCGTTGATTTTAGTCACCTTGATGGAACGATCGCCAACTTTCTTTGCTTGTGCCATAGACTTGAGTTCGTCTACAATCGGCGAATCACCTAATACTAAAATCTCAAAGTCTCCTCCATTATAATTGTCCGGCCACTGAATGTATCGCGTAAAGCTGAAGATGAAAACGGTGTGCATCTTATAGCTCTGAGCTATTCCATTTATTAAACTAAAGGCCGAAAAAATTACTACCAGTAAATACCGTTTCATGAGCAAATTTTAATTCCTGCAATACGACAGGCATTACAAAAATATGTCTGCGAGATTCACAAAATGATTCAAAAACGGGTCATTTCTGACATTGCGTGATATTTTGACCAACTTATCACTTTTGTCATTCGGCAGACCATTCATAATGAACGATATAGATATATTTTATGTCGTTAGGTAAATGGGTTTCAGGTGTAAACAAGATAAAATATGCAGAATCCGATCATACTAATTTTAACTTTGGGATTGATTTTTCCCGCCTGTTCCCAAAGCGAAAAAAATGCGGAATTACCCGCCCACACAATTTACAAGGTTATAAAAACCGACGAGGAATGGAAAGCTCAATTGACACCCCTGCAGTACAAGGTTTTACGCCAAAAGGGAACAGAAGTGGCCTTCACAGGCGAATATTGGGATAACCATAAAAAGGGTACGTACACTTGTGCAGCGTGCCACCAGCCGCTTTTTGATTCCAAAACGAAGTTCGAATCCGGCACGGGATGGCCAAGTTTTTATCAGCCCATCGAAAAATCCGCTGTTATAAAAATCGAGGATGCAAGTTATGGTATGATCCGGGAGGAAATAGTTTGTAGTCAATGCGGAGGGCACTTGGGTCACGTCTTTGATGACGGTCCTCCACCCACAGGTTTACGGTACTGTATGAACTCAGCGTCGCTGAAATTTCAACAGAAGAAGTAACAACTTACAAACGACTTAGCAGGTACTTTTCGTAATTCACTGAAAGGCTATTATCTTTTATGTGAATCGAAAAAAAGAAATTCATTTATGTGCAGGTTAATGGCCTACATGGGCTCCCCTATTATCATTGATAAACTACTTTATCAACCTAAAAATTCTCTCGTTAACCAGAGCATAAATGCTAAAGAAATTGAAGAACCTTTAAATGGTGACGGCTTTGGTATTGGATGGTATGTCGCTGATGTAAATTATGAACCTGTAACATTCGTTTCGATCAATCCTGCATGGAGCAATCGAAACTTGCGCAATCTCGCGCCGAAGATCAGAACAGAATGTTTTATCGCCCACGTAAGAGCAGCCAGCGTAGGCGAAGTTTCGGAATCTAATTGCCATCCGTTCCAATACAAGAATTTATTAATGATGCACAATGGAGGTGTCGAAAATTTTTCCCTGATCAAACGACAAATACGGGAGCCTCTTAGTGATGAATTTTATAATTGGATAAAGGGGCAGACGGATTCGGAACACATTTTTGCATTGCTGCTACACTATCTATATAAAGAAACGTCTGCTGCAACCCCAGAATCGGTTATAAATGCTTTTGAACGAACGTTTGAGCATCTCAACCGGCTGATGAACCAATATGGAATCCATGAAGCGGCCTATCTCAATATGGTGGTAACGAACGGCCTATTCGTTGTCGGCACGCGTTACGTATCAGATCCAAAAGAAACCGCATTGACATTATATCACTCGGAGGCAACGCACTATGCAGTAGAGAATGGCGTGAGCCAAATGACGAATACTTCGGAGGGTAATAAAGCGGTCCTGGTGGTGTCCGAAAAGTTATCCGACGACAAGGATTGGACTTTAATACCTGCGAATCATTTTGTAATTGTAGATCACGCATTGAACGTAGAAACAAGACCAATAAATTAGCGCAGGTAATTGGAATATTTTTGTAGCATATGTTGTTAGAAAAGTAAATATTTGGGGTAAACACAAGTAACGCATGAAAGAAATAACGGTGCAAGAGTTGAAAGAACTACAAGATACAGGAGCGGATTTTCAGCTCATCGACGTTCGCGAACCACATGAATTTGATATCTGCAATCTGAATGGTGAGTTGATCCCCCAGGGGGACATTCCCTCCAGCGTGGACAAAATCGACAGGAATAAAAAAGTTATAATACACTGCCGAAGTGGGGCACGGAGTGGAAACATGGTCCAGTGGCTGGAAAAGAATCACAAATTCGACAACCTCTATAATTTAAAGGGAGGCATTCTTGCCTGGGCAAGGGAGATCGATCCGGATATGCCTACGTATTAAGTTTCGAGTTTCGAGTTTGTAGTTTCGAGTTTCCGCCATTCCAACGCGCAAGACGTAAAGTCGCACAACTCTAAACTCGAAACCCGAAACTATCGTGAAGCGATCGCTTGCTCGATGTCTTTAATAATATCCTTAATATCTTCCAACCCTACGGCTATTCGTATGAGGCCTGGTGTTATACCTACAAGTGCCCTTTCGGCATCACTTAACTTTGAATGCGTGGTTGACGCCGGATGAATAGCAATGGTACGGGTATCACCCAGATTGGGAGAATGAGAAATCATTTTCAAGGAATTCAAAAACTCCCTTCCGTGGTTAAGTCCCCCTTTTACTTCGAACGTGACAAGTCCTCCGCCTAGCCTCATTTGCTTCGTTGCTAAGGCGTACTGGGGATGTGATTTTAGGAAAGGATATTTTACCAACGTGACGGCAGGATTTTTTTCTAGGTATTCCGCCAATGCCAAAGCATTCTGGCAATGTCGTTCCATCCTTACAGCAAGTGTTTCTAAACTCTTGGAAAGAATCCACGCATTAAACGGGGACAATGAAGGCCCAGTATGACGCGTAAAAAATCTGATCTCTTTCATTAAATCTTTAGTCCCCAGAATGGCGCCCGCAATTACACGTCCCTGTCCATCCATAAATTTTGTGGCGGAATGGGTTACGATGTGAGCGCCATATTTTGCAGGATTTTGCAAGTAAGGAGTAGCAAAGCAATTATCGACGTTTAAAATCAAGCTGTATTTTTTAGCCAGCTTTCCCAGCCATTCGAGGTCAATAATATCAAGCGCGGGATTTGACGGTGTTTCGACGAAGATCATCCTCGTATTGGGTTGGATCTTAGCCTCCCAGGTTTCCGGTTCCGTGACATCGGCGTAAGAATGCGATATTCCAAAACGCGGAAAGATCGTATTTAAGATCTGGTGTGTTGATCCGAATACCGACCGGCAGGCAAGCACATGGTCACCTGATTTCAAAAGCGCCGCCATGCTGCTATACATCGCTGCCATTCCTGAAGCCGTTGCCACTCCATCTTCAGTGCCTTCCAGCAAACAGAGCTTTTCTATAAATTCATTTGTGTTTGGATTTGAGTACCGACTATAGATGTTGCCGGCAATTTCGTCAGCAAACATAGCCCTGGCCTGTTCTGCATTGTCAAATACAAAACTTGATGTCAAATACAACGGCACGGAATGCTCGCGAAATTCACTTCGTGGGTGCTGTTCGCGTATCGCATCCGTTGCAAAATTCCGGTCTTCAGTATTCATTCTATAAATTCAATGAGTAAAAATAATGTCTAAATGTGCATTCAGGATTCTAAGGCAGTATCTCGAAACTATGGGTTATTTTCGCTTTATGAGCCATCGTTTTTGCGACTGAACAATACTTATCTACGCTTAAGCTCACTGCCCGGGCGGCTTTCTCCTGATCTAAATCGCCGTATAACCGGAAATGAAGGTGGGCCTCAACGAATAATGAGGGAGTTGCATCCTTTTCGCGCTCTCCTGTTACTGTGATTTTTATGTCTCGCAAACCCTGCTTCTGTTTCTTCAAAATGTTGATAATATCGATCGTACTGCAGCCTCCCAACGCTGACAGCAACATTTGCATGGGCCGCATTCCCTGATTCGTTCCTCCAATGTCTGGACTGGCGTCAAGGTGAACGGTCCTTCCCTGTTCGTTGGTGGCTTCTAAATGGTATCCGTCATTCAAACGATTTAGTTCAATTTTCATGCGCTTTTACTTTTCTCTGGCCATATCAGGCTTCCAGCTACCATTCCGACAAAACTTGCCAGCGTTGCCGGCACGAGACTTGGCCAACCCGTGTGATAAACCTCAAAGATAATCCAAGTAACAATACCGATCACCATCGAAAGTAAAGCTCCTGTACTGCTTGATCTTTTCCAGTAAAGTCCCATCGTTAAAGGAACAAAAAGAGAAACTAAACTTAGGATGGAGGATTCACTTACAAGTTCATAAATATTCGATCGCAGACACGCCATGATGGTTGCCAATCCGCTAAAGAGTATGATTGAAAGTCGCGTGATCCAAAGTAGCTGCTTGTCCGAGAACTTACGCCTGGAAAGTGGTTTTACTACATTCTCAGCACAAATCGCTGCCGGTGCCAGAATAGCCGAACTGGTCGTGCTCATGATTGCGGAAAGCAGCGATCCAAAAAACAAAATCTGAATAGGAATCGCAGTATGCATTATCACCATTTTTGGAAGTGCCAACTGCGTATCTTCTAAAACTTGATGAGCGTACAGTGTCTTGACACAAAGACTAATGAAAAGTGGAAGCATAGCGATGGAGAGATATAAAACACCGGCCACATAACAAGACATCACCGCCGTTCTGGCATTGCGTGACGACATAGCCCGTTGAAAGACGTCCTGCGAAGGTATTGATCCCAACCCAAGAACACTCCATGCAGCAACGTAACTGACAATCTCTTTTGCTTCCAATGAAGGCAAAAATTTGAAATTCTCCTTCGGAACACTATTGATAACTGTGCTGAAACCACCTGCTTTTGTGGCTAGGACAATGGCCAGTACGACCATGCCGATAATAATGATGATACTCTGAATAAAATCGGTGATTGAAATGGCCCACATTCCACCAACGTATGTGTACAACGTCACGACCGCTGCACTAATAACAACTCCTTGCCAAAGAGGAATATCGATAACAACGTTCAAGATCAAGCCCATCGCCACCAGTTGGGCAGCGATGTACCCAACATACGGCGGGGCTAAAAAGATACTGGCAACTAACTCTGTCCGCTTGCCATATCGTACTTTGAAATAATCGCCCAGCGTAAGGAGTTGCATGTTGTACAACTTCCGGACAAAAAAAAATCCCAGCAGAAACAAACAAAGGGAGGCGCCGAAAGGATCTTCTATAACAGCGTAAAGGCCGCCTTGTAGAAATTCAGACGATGCTCCAAAGACGGTTTCGGAACCAAACCACGTAGCGAATAATGCAGCTGAGCTTAACGTTATTGGCAAACTCCTGCCAGCAAGCATAAAATCACCGGAGCTTTTAACTTTTCTGGAGGCCCAAAATCCTATTAGAACAGTTAGAACCAGATAAACAATGATAGAGAACAGTAGCAATCCTTTACCGTTAGAAAGTTAAAAGTAAACAACTGACTGTTCTTTTCAATGTAGTTAGTTCGTTGTAAAACTATTTATGTTTTTTGAGTTGAAAAGTCCGTGTTACGTTAAAGCCAAAGTGGATGTCACCATCCCAAAAATCATCGGTCGTTTCCGTGATGAACGCCCGCTCAGTCAAACCTACCGCATTGGTAAGCACCAGTTGGAAAACATGTCCACCGGTTTCAATGTCGATACCAAATGCCACAGGATTGTAATAGGGTGAATTGTCTTTCATGCTAAAATTGTAGTACCACTCAGTGGTAAGTGCCACGCTTTTTGTCATTTTAATCCTACCTCCCAATCCTAATGCAAACTGGTCGTGTTCTTCGTAAGACTCGACCACCGCATTTTTATGAACGAGTGTCGGCATCAACTGAAGCGACAAATTCGTTGAAAATTTTCGGGCTATCAAAACTTGCGCAGTGTACGAAAGGCGGTCGATGTTTTTGAATTGTATACTATCGTTGGAATTGGTGGAATTTTCTTTAGGCTCAAACTTATATGCTCCTCCCAACAGCGCTGAAATAGAAACAGGAAACGATCGTGCTCCCGTACTCTGTCTAAATGTCCGAAACTTTAAATAACTATCCATGGTTTTATCAAAGGAATTGCGGCCGATACTAAATGACATCCAGTCAGTAATTCCGTAGTCCAACCCCAACCTAACAAGCGCCTCATCCAATCCGTACATTTCATACCAGCCGCCGTTAATGGCACCAAACCGATGCGCAAAAATGAACTCCAGGGAGCCGGCGTTCTTAGTTTCGATGGTGTGTCCATTGTCTAGTCTCGTTCCTTTGAAAGTAGCGAAAGTGTACACCGTTTCTTTCTCAGTATCCGCCTCTAACTCTGAGAGCAAATCATCTTGAGCATAAGTGAGACACGGAAGCATGGCAAAAAGTAAAAGTATTTTTTTCATGACGTTTTGTTTTTGAATTGGATTGGTTCGTTTTGAATTACTGGTAAGACATCTTGCTGGCTTAAAAATTAATTCAAGATGTAACGCATGAGCTATTCATAATCAATTTGTTACAGGCCTGTACAAAAAGTGAACATTAACCTCAACTTCTTGAGCGATGTTTTGCCAGACGATCTGAGGCACCTTAATATTATAGTCAATTAGTTTGACTATAAACTTTGCCTGTAGCGTTACCGTATTGCCTTCAATATGGAGCGTCCCAGGTATGTTAACGTCGCGTGTAACGCCGTGGATACTCAGTTGACCTACCGCCTTTACCTGTTGTAAGGAAGTGTTAGCGGCATCAAGGCCTTCAATTTTTCCCTTGAAAGAAGATCGGGGATATTTTTCCGATTCCATGTATTTCTCATTGAAATGAACCTGCATTAGTTTTTTTTCGAACTGAAAGTCTTTCGGATTTAATAAGTAAGCGATTTCACCGCTTATAATATCCAGAATGCTGGTGACTTTTGTATTACTAGCCTTGATTTCCTCGATAACCCCTGCTGAAAAAAAAGTAATGTTTGACTTTTCAGAAAAGTATCGTTTCTGGGAGAACCCATCAAAATGCAGAACACTGATGATGAGAAGGAGTAGAATTCTTATCATTCAAGTTGGTTTAGGATTGCAATCTTTATTGTGGTTTGAAGGTAAAATCTACTGTCACCTCAACTTGCTCGGCGATATTTTGCCATAATAGCTGAGGAATTGCAATTTTATAGTCTTCCAATTTGACAATAAACTTTGATTTCATGAGCAATTTTTCACCTTGCTTTTCAATGGTCCCTGGAATCTCAACCTCTTTAGTTTCACCGTGAATAGTAAGTTTACCTTTTGATGTTACGCTCTGCAAACCCGTAGCATTGGCATCATATCCGGAAACTTTTCCTTGGAATGTAGACTTGGGATATTTTTCAGTATCCATATACTTTTCATTAAAGTGTTCCTTCATCAAAGATTTTTCGAACTCATAATCTTTGATAGGAACCGAAAATGCGATATCTCCTGTAGTGGAGTTAAAAACGCCGGCAGTTTTTTTATTCTCTGCCTTTATATCCTCGATGGCAGCATCCGAAAAAAAAGAAACGAAAGTTTGTTCCGTCGTATATTTTTGCGCTGTCGCCGGAAGTGTCAAACATTCGACTCCCACAAGAAGGATTAAAAATTTGGTATACATCATCGTAGGTTTTTTTGAAAAACTAGTTATTTAAGCCGCCTTGATCTACCCAGCACGTTATCGTTTGGATTTCTTCTGGTTCAATAGTGCCATCAGCTGGCATATGGCCGGAAACTCCGAGCGGTCTGTTAATTCTGTCTTTAACAAATGCCCTTTTTGATTGAAAGGTATCGAACACTGTCCAATTTTTGTCTGGCCCTAAATCTCCATTATGGCATCCTGATTTTGCGCAAGAAGTGTTGACAATTGGCTGTACTTGATTTGCATAACTCACGGTTTGATCACATGGACCTGGCTCAACCGGCTCCGCCAACTCGTCGTAAGCACAGGACTGAGAAAAAAAAATAACAAGGCACACGGCGAAAGCCCCTAATTTGATATTCATAAAAAACTTTGCGTTAAAAATTCACGGTCTACAAAGATGGCTCAGGTATGAGAAAAATCTAGATGACAAATCGTAACAAATTAGTTAACAAATAGCGCGCTAGGTTTGGAAGAGAGGGTAGAAAGAAATCAGGGATGGCTGAAAATGAAAATCCCCAGAGGTCCTTGACTTCCGGGGATATCATTGTCTATAGTTGGCTTTCAAGTACAAGATACTCGGTAAACTGAATATCGTATCTTCTAAATCGATTACTGTAATTTATAGCGGACGAATTGCATTATTTGGCGTTGAATGACAAAAACTCTCCGTGACAGCGCCGGAGCGCACGATAAGCATTCAAAGAATTCACAATTTGATGATGGGACTAAAAATGAAAATCCCCCGAAGTTCTCGACTAAGGGGGATTGTCATGTCTATAGTTGGCTTTAATCTGTTCGAAAGGTAAAAAGAAATCGTTGTCAAAACAACCGATTGCGAAATAAAAATGATGAAAAATTCAATTTTTCTTCATTTCGATCAAAGTATCCCCCCTGACAGAATCTGCCAAATACTTTTCTTTTAACCTTTCTTTCAATTGGGATTTCGATCCTGGAAAGGACGTACGCTGGCTGATATCGTAACTCAGATAGATCAATACAACAAAGAAAACACCTAAGCCAAAAAAGAAAATTTTTTTTGAACGCGACATGTCAGATGAATTCCAATACTCTGTCTGCTAATTTAACGTTGTCCGCCACAAGTTCATAGAACTGATCTTTGTTAAATTTTAGCACGACAACATTGGACTTGGCGATTACAAGATTGGTGCTCACGAAATTTGGTAAGGCAAGCATTTCGCCTATAAACTGACCATCCACAAAATTTCCAACACGATTACCTTTTTGATAAAACTCCACCGTGCCAGTTACCACGATATAAAAGTTGTTATTTAGTTTTTCATCTAATGTAAGAGAATCATTTTCCTTCAAATGAATTTCTTCGCTGATGTCCGCCAAATAAGAAAGCGTGAGGCCGGGTACATTTTCAAAAAATGCGAGCTTTTGGAAAAATAAAACTCTCTGGAATCTTGTCATGCGTTTAGATTGAATGATCAACGCATCAAGTTGCCGTTTCACATCCTCTCCTAATCTCTTTGAGTTTTGCTCGTATGCCTCAGGATTAATTTTATTAAGCGCCCACGCTGACACTTCACGCAATAGCCAATCGGGGTTAAACAATTGTGCAATAAGGTCTAGCTTGAAATCTGAAATGCGAAGAATTCCGATCTGGAATAACACGCAAGCTTTCGTCCACCGGTTGGACTGGGCGAAATCGCGGTTGATCATAAACTTAAGAACAAGAGCTTCATCGAGCTTTACGCGAGGATAAAATTCCTCGAGCCTGTTCGTTCGTTCTGCGATAGTCAAATCATCCAATATAGGGATAACACGTTTTTTAAGTTGCTCAGACAAGAACACATCCAAAAGTTCAATAGCATATGTTATTCCTTCGGCTGTACCGCTATCGATATTTTCCTTTACAAGCTGAATAGAACGGGTGTCATAAAGCATTGTGAGCAGCATGTAGATGTGCTCGATGTCATTTTGAATCTCCCATCTCAGCGACGATTTAATTTGCTCAGCAAACCCCTCATCTCCTACTTCCAGCATTGCACTCAAGTTCCAGCTGATATCCGCAATATCAGATTCAATAGCATACTTGATGCGGGTGATCTGAGAGATCCCGGCTTTGAATCCACACTCGCCAAGCGACAACAGTACCTGTGATACTACAATCTTGTTAGGATAATCAATTTTACTCCAGAGTATTTCGCGCGCACGCACTCCTCCAATTCTTCCAATTACCTGGACAATACGAAGCATCATTTGAGTGCTTTGTCCACTCCTGTAAAATGAAGCGTCCAATGCTGTAAGGGTATCAACTCCCATGAGCACAAGTGCATTCATCGCCTGATTACTGTAAACCGGATTGCCCAGATTTTCAATGATCGCATTAATTACTTCCGTATTGTATTTCTTGATTGAAGTTTTAATCGCCGTATTTCGAACTTTTTGTTCGGAATCGTTTAACAACTCCATAAGAAAAGAGGTACCCTCGTCTTTCGAAATGTGCTGCAAAAGTTCGGCGGCATAATGTCTGTCGCTTGGGTTCGTTGAACGCGTAAGCTTTTGCACACGGGCTTTAGTAATATCCCCATCGCTCTCAAGAATGGATTGCAGATCTAACTTGCTGAGTATATTTTTACCTGTACCCTCCATCCGGCTGGCATCCATGCGAATAACAAATTGGTCGGAAACCGAGAGTCCTTTAAATTCATTAAGCTTTTCCTGTGCATAACCACGGGCTGATTCATCTGCGTTCTTCATCAAAATATTGATCCAACCTGGCGCGTGGGCAGCATTGATTTTTTCCAATAGTTTAAATGAAAAAATTGCCTTGCCAGCCAGCGGAAGATTAAGCATGGATTCCAACCGACTTGTAACTTGAGCATATCCCTTCTCAAGTTTTTCAAGCTGGCCGTCCCCGCTTTCCAACTTCATCCTAAGTTTGTTTCGATAACCGTTGTAAAGCTTCGTCACAACCAAAAAATACAAACCGGAAAGCAGAATCAGAAAAATAGAAATGTGAATGATTTTAAAGAAAGGGATAAACGCCAGTCCAAAAATCAAGAGGCCCGAAATGAAACGCGCGCTTTCGTTTACCAGTCCTTCAACCTTGGATTGAATATTGAACCTCAATCGATTCTCAAGGGGAATAAAGAAAAGTTTGAATACAGGATTTTCGAGAGAATCTCTTAGGGTCCAGTTGAACAAACGACTTAATGAGACAAACAAAAAGAAATAAATAAATCCCGCAGGTGCAATGCTTTTTTCAAAACCTAAAAAGCTCCCCGTGGTAATGGACGCTATGGAAAAAATAATCATCACCAAAGGCAAAATGAACAGCGAAACACGAAGGCCATAGTTGCTGATGATCCGAGGATTTACGAACGTTTGAAGGATCAGACTTATACCGTAAACGGCTCCAATGAAAAATGAATTGAAATTCGTAAGGTCACGCTCGTCCGGATATTGTTCTTTTACCAGTATCTGAAACGAATACTGGCTAAAGACAAACATGATCATCGAAACCAGCAAGAACGCGGATAACAAAACGATGTATGGATCGCTAAAGATTTTGATCAGCCGCGTGTCCTGCCTGACCGTTACTCCAAATTCCCGCGGATCGTTTTTCGATAAAGTGAACGTAGAGGCAATGCTAAATAAAAGGATACAAACAACGGCCATGCTAACTGCACAAAGCAGTAAGTAGTTTGAAGTATCTTGAATTAGTTCGGTGGTGAAAGGAATTACGATAAGGGTGGCAATAATAGAAGCTATTAATTGTCCCGTGTCTATCCACCCAATTAGTCGCTTGGATTGTCTGAAATTAAACAGGCGGCCGAACACTCCCCAGAAGCTCAATAAAAGAACTGCCGTAATCGGACCTGTCATACAATACAAAGCGAAAATGAACTGATCCTGATAGGCAGCATTTCCGAAATGGATCAACCAGTATGCACCTAACGTGAATAAAAAGATAAGCGCCACCGAGCCGAGGGCCAGGCTGGTGAATTTCAACCAGTTTTGACACATTGAAAATAGTGCCGTGGTTAACATTCCCATTACCCCAGCCACCAAAAAAGCCTTGTCCAGCTGATCGCCCATTCTGTTGAGGAACAACGAATCGGCAGTCACCTGGTAAGTTGCCAGGAAGACACCTATAAAGAATCCGGTGCAGAGCATTAAAACGATCTGTTTCTGCTCCTGAGATGCCCCAAAAAATCTGTTTAACATAAGGCAAAACCAAATATAAAATAAAAAAACCGGCCTAAAGACCGGTTTTTTAAGGATAATGGTACACCCTTACTTTTTTGTGGCGGTACTATCTTTCTTCGCGGAGTCAGGGGCAGATTTCTCCACCTTATACTCGGCGTTCAAACCACTAATAACATCCTTAGATACATCCAAAGCATCTCCAGCAAACAACAGGTCACTGGTAGGATCGTATTTCAATACGACGTGTAAGTCTTTTTCCTTCGCATATTTTTTCAGAAAAGCCGTAACACGATCGTACAATTCCTTATTCAGTTTAGATTCTTCCTGCATCAACTGCTGGCTAATACTTTGTTGATACATCTGGAGGTTTTGCTGTTTTTTACCAAGATCTTCCTCCACTGCTTTCACTTGTCCTAACGTCATGTTGGATACATTGCGCTGATAAGCGGTAATTTCGTTCTGCAGTCCTTGAGCTCTGTTGCGGTATTCCTGCTCAATTTTTTTGGTTTTTTCTTCCATCGTTACGCGGTTGGCTTTCAAATACTCGTAATGCTCCAGAACCGAGTCGGAATTAATGTAGGCAATCTTTATATCGCTCGGGATAGTGGAGGATGTGTCACCCGTGTTACCAGAGTCGGCTTTGCCGCCTGAAAAGTGTAAATAAAACAAGATGCCAACGGCTACCAGCAGTACGGCATTTAAGATAAGAGACAAATTCTTCATTCCAATTTATAGTTATAGGGGGCAAATATGAAGAGAATTTAAGAATTGACCGCCACCCCATAAGATACAAACTATCAACCCGTTTGTTCAGGCTTCCTGATCCTGGGTTTGAAAAGAATATAAAGTATCGTCTAACCGAAGGTTATCCTCATTGAAATCCTTAATGAATTTCTCAATTATTTTAGGGGTGATCTTTTCTACGTGAAGACCTACATCGAGGCTGATTCCAAAATCTGTATTACTATCGAGATCTACATGCTCTTTTACTTTCACAGATTCATCCTCCTCCAAAGTCATAATTACTTCAGCCATGTATAGTCCAATCTCTTCCTCTAACGGATCCAACACTGCAAGATTACCATTTTCATCCTCCTCATAGTTTATTTTCTTGTATTCGGGAAAATGGTTGGCTGCACGATGTTCCGCTATTTCATACAACTCACTTTCATGATGAAGTCTTAGCGTATAAATGGCTGTATCATAGATGACATCCTTTCCTTCAAACTTTCCGATGAAATAAAAGTGAGCATACTCATCGGTGCTTTCATCCTCTTCATCCAAAAGATAATCTAAGCCAAGCGCCTTCATCCGAAGTGCGTAATCTCTTATTACTTCGAGATCAAAACCTTTATTCTCATCCAGCGTCATATGCGTTAGGGCTTCTTTAATTTTAAGTTAACAAAAATTATTCAAAAGGTTCTAATTTTTTGTTCTGGATTTGAAACTTACTTTTCATCAAACCATGAAGCATACATCGGATAATTTCTCGCTGTGCGCTGAATGACTTCTTTCATTTCGGGTGAAATATCTTTGACTTTTTTTGCAGGCAACCCAGCATAAATACTATTGGGTTCCACTAAAGTTCCTGGTAACACAACCGCCCCTGCAGCGATTACTGAATGCGACCCAACAACAGCTCCATCCATAATGATTGCTCCCATTCCAATGAGAACGTTATCCTCGACCTTACAACCGTGTACCACGGCGTTGTGAGCAATCGATACATTGCTACCGATTACAGTATTATTTTTTTGATAGGTTCCATGGATGACTGCGCCGTCCTGAATGTTGGTGTTGTCTCCGATGATGATAGAATGGACGTCACCCCTTACGACTGCGTTAAACCATACGGTGCAGTTCTCCCCCATTTCTACTTGCCCGATCACGGTGGCGTTCTCGGCTAAAAAACAATTTTTTCCGAATTTCGGAGTAAATCCTCTCACTGATTTTATTAATGCCATAGCCTCCCAATCCAATTTCAAAAAATCTAATTTTTATTCAACTGACAAGATGTCATTTGAAAAGCTAAAGTTATTATTTTTGCGTCTTGGAAAACGAAGTCATGGGGAATTTGATTAGTGAACTGGAAATTTTGAAAGAGAATGAGGAAACATGTGATGTGGTCCATGTTTCTGAGACCACACATTCAGGTAGCGGCCGAAAGCTTTATATTGAAAGCTATGGCTGCCAGATGAATTTTTCCGACAGCGAAATAGTAGCCTCCATCCTGAAAAAGGATGGCTTTGATACGACGTCAGACATCCATCAGGCGGACGTTATTTTTCTTAATACCTGTTCGATTCGCGAAAAGGCGGAACTGACTGTCAGGAACAGGCTAAACTACATCAATAGCTTAAAGAAAAACAATCCGGGTTTGTTGGTGGGAGTTCTGGGCTGTATGGCCGAACGTTTGAAATCCAAATTGCTGGAGGAGGAAAAAATCGTGGATCTGGTCGCTGGCCCCGATGCCTACCGGGACCTGCCCAACCTGATAAATCAGGTCGATGAAGGTGATAAAGCCGTAAACACATTCCTTTCAAGGGAAGAAACTTACGCGGATATAAGTCCCGTGCGGCTAAACTCAAATGGTGTTTCCGCTTTCATTTCCATCATGCGTGGCTGCGACAACATGTGTACATTTTGCGTAGTACCCTTTACCCGGGGCCGTGAAAGAAGTCGGGATCCCCAGTCTATTGTTAAGGAGGCGCAGGATTTGTTCAATAAAGGCTTTCGCGAAGTAACCTTGTTAGGTCAAAATGTGGATTCTTATAAATGGTCCGCGGAAGAAAATAACAAGGCATGGATAGAGAAGAAGAATGCATCCGACGTGGTAACCTTTGCCAATCTGTTGGAGTTGGTAGCGCAGGTATCTCCGAAATTACGAATTCGTTTTTCGACTTCTCATCCGAAGGATATCACCGACGATGTGCTGTATGTCATGTCCAGGTATACCAATATTTGTAAATCGATTCACCTACCCGTCCAAAGTGGAAGTACCCGGATATTGGACCTTATGAACCGTGGATATTCACGTGAATGGTACTTGAATAAAGCTAAGAGAATCAGGGAGATATTAGGTTCCGACTGTAGCATTTCTTCGGACATGATTACCGGATTTTGCAGCGAAACTGAGCAAGAGCATCAGGAAACGCTGACCCTGATGGATGAAGTGCAGTTTGATTTCGCCTATATGTTTTTCTATTCGGAACGCCCTGGAACCTTGGCCGCCAAAAAATGGAAAGACGATATTTCATTGGATGTTAAGAAGACTCGTCTTGATCAAATTATAACTAAGCAGCGCGAGCATTCATTACTGCGAAATAAAGCGGATGTGGGAAAAATTCACGAGGTGCTGGTTGAGGGCGTTTCCAAGCGGTCGGAAAAGTTTTTCCAGGGCAGGAACACTCACAATAAGGTGATTGTTTTTCCTCGGGAGGATTTCCAGAAAGGCGAGTATGTAAATGTTCTCGTAGATGAATGCACCGGAGGCACGCTGGTAGGCAAGGCCGTTGGGCGAGAAATTTTTGAACCTAGATAAAATGGCCGTTTCAGATTTAGAAATACAAACAGTAAAGCAGCGATTCGGAATCATCGGTAATTCACCTTTGTTGAATAATGCTGTAAGTGTTGCCATCCAGGTAGCGCCGACAGATATGTCCGTTCTGATCACAGGCGAAAGCGGAAGCGGAAAGGAATCTTTCTCCAAGATTATTCACCACCTCAGTTCCCGGAAGCATGGGCAGTTTATCGCAATTAACTGCGGCTCCATTCCCGAAGGCACAATTGATTCAGAGTTATTTGGCCACGAAAAGGGATCTTTTACTGGTGCGCACGAAGCTCGCAAAGGCTACTTTGAAGTAACGAATGGCGGTACCATTTTCTTGGACGAGATCGGTGAAATGCCCTTGAGCACACAAGCCCGCTTATTACGGGTTTTAGAAAATGGCGAGTTTATTAAAGTGGGTTCGTCAAAGGTATTGAAAACGGATGTCAGGGTAGTAGCTGCTACAAACGTGAACCTGATGAAAAATGTGGAAGAGGGGAAATTCAGGGAGGACCTTTATTATCGTTTGAGTACCGTACCAATTTATGTTCCACCTTTACGCGAACGAGGCAAAGATATTGAACTGTTGTTCAGGAAATTCGCTAGCGATTTCGCGGATAAATATAAAGTAAAACCAATTGTGCTGACCGAGGAAGCGAAAGAAATTCTACTGTCGTATAGATTTCCCGGAAACATAAGACAATTAAAAAATCTCGTGGAGCAGATTTCGGTGTTATCGTCTGATCATAAGGATATTGACCCAGATCACCTCCAGCGGTACCTTCCTAAACAATCTACGTTGCCGGCGCTGTACCGAAACGCTGTAACCGAAAAAGAGGGACTTTCGGAACGTGACATCTTATATAAGGTTCTTTTCGATATGAAGAAGGACTTCAATGAACTTAAAAAACTAGTCTTAGAAACCGTCCCTAACCAGTCGAAGGTCAGCCAGTTAGTCAAGGATCATCCCGAGCTGTTTGACGGAATTGAACCGGAGCAGAACGGCACTGAAAGCGATCATGTAGTATTGAACCTCCCGACGCAAGCAGGTGAGTCGCATGACATCGATGTTCATGATATTTCCCACGTGACGGAAGACGAATCGTTGTCGATCGAAAAGAAGGAGAAAGAACTCATTATAAGGGCGCTTCGAAAGAATAATAACAAGCGTAAATATGCGGCACGCGATTTGGGAATTTCGGAGCGCACACTTTACCGAAAAATAAAACAGTACGATCTTGAAGATTAGCATGTTGAGGCCAATTTCCCGCTGCAAAGAGATCGCTATCCTCTTTGCGCCATTCATACTTATATGTGCGATGACGTCTTGTGGAGTTGGAGTAAATTATTCCATGACAGGCACTTCAACAACAGCTCAAACTATTTCAATTAGCGAGTTTTATAATAACACTGATTTGGGCCAGGCCAACATGGGTCAGACGTTTACCAACCAGCTTAAAAACTACATAATCCAGAATTCGAACCTCGCTGTGGTTGCCGAAGAAGGCGAACTGCAAATGGAAGGTGAGATTGTCGCGTTCGCGCCGCTACCTATCGCACCGACAGCGACTGGAAACCCAGATGACATCAATCGTGCGTCATCGACACGCCTCACCATCACCGTTAAGGCCACCTACATTAATACTATAGATGAAACTATGTCCTTTAAAGACAAAACGTTCTCATTTTACAAGGATTTCCCCAACGACCAGAACCTGGCCGACGTCGAAGAACAGTACACTCGGCAGATATTTGAGCGGATCGTCAACGACATCTTCAATGCCTCCATTGCCAATTGGTAAATTTTGTTATTTTTACCTTAGGCAAATATCCTTCCTGTGGAAAAAGACTTATTGAAAAGAATCCTGCAGAATTACCCGCTAAGCTCATTGGAGGAGGCGAAAGACCTGCATTCAATGCGAGAAGCCTATCCCTATAGCCAGCTTTTGCATGTCCTCGCGGCCCGAACAAGTAAAGAGCACGGTTTAGCAGAACAACAAACAGAGCTTCAGTTAGCGGCAGTCTATTCGGCAGACAGGGGTATTTTGAAAAACCTGATGGGCTCCATCGGCAACCAAGAGGCTGCTCATGGTGGCGCTGCGGTACCTGGAAACGATAACTTAAACATAGCTGCCCATGCACTTGCTAACAGTCAAAAGACTGAAAAAGAAACGGT
>DASQTN010000170.1:0-2749 GCA_035641895.1 Chryseolinea sp.
GCTTCTATGAGCCCGGTGTAGTCCCATCCTTTGACTGTAATGATCTCAAAGCCTTTCTCTGTTTCCGAGCGCTGCAGTCCCGCTAGAGCTTTGGATATACTCAACTTCGTAGTATGGTATTCTTGTGGTACAGAAATGCCGTAGTCATCATCCCAAACTGAAATCAGCATGGGTACCTGTAAAACGCCGGCCGCATTAACAGCTTCGAAAAACATTCCTTCAGACGTCGACGCATTTCCAATGGTACCAAATGCAATTTCATTACCATTATTTGACAGTGAAGTAAACTCCTTCAAAGCAGGATTCTGACGAAACAATTTTGAAGCATAGGCCAACCCAAGCAACCGTGGCATTTGCCCTGCCGTCGGTGAGATATCAGCACTGCTGTTTTTTGCATGCGTGAGATTGAGGAAATTACCCTCGTTATCGAGAAAACGAGTGGCGTAATGACCATTCATGAGTCGCCCGGCAGAAGCAGGGTCTGCTTCTAAGCTGGTGTGAGCATATAGCTGCGCAAAATATTGTTGCACCGTTAACTCACCAATGGCAAACATAAATGTTTGATCACGGTAATAACCAGAACGAAAATCGCCTTTGCGAAAAACTTTAGCCATTGCGATTTGGGCGACTTCCTTTCCATCGCCGAAAATCCCAAACTTAGCCTTACCCATAAACACTTCCTTCCGACCGATAAGACTGGCTTCCCGGCTTTCGACGGCAAGCCGGTAATCAGAAAGAATCTCTTTCACCTTTGCTTGCGAAAATTTTGTTTTCAATTCTTTAATTGCACTCAAAATTGTAGGGATTGAAGGTGAACGATTTCTTCTAGTCAAAAATAGAAATTACCAGTAACATTCAAAATACCGTGGTTTAACCGAAAACATTGCAATCCTACGTCGGGTTCAGTATTCCAGAAAAATCTAAATACCAACGGATTTTTCGGGTCCGGGGCTTTATTTTCTCTTTCTTTAAAAAAGGCATAACGGCATCAACGCATTGCTTTCTACTTAGCTATATTTGCTCGACTCCCTAAAAACGATTCACTATGATAATTGGTGTCCCGAAAGAAATTAAAAATAACGAAAACCGTGTAGCCCTTACTCCCGCTGGTACACAAGAACTTGTAAAACGCGGCCATGTTGTTTTGATACAGACTACTGCCGGAGTAGGAAGTGGATTCAGCAATGAGGCATACATGAAAGCTGGTGGCAAAGTGATTGACGATGCGGAGGAAGTTTACAATCGCGCGGAAATGATCATTAAGGTCAAGGAACCAATTGAAGAAGAATATAAATTTATCCGCAGAGATCAGCTTGTCTTTACGTATTTTCATTTTGCCTCATATGAGCCTTTGACACGGGCCATGATCGCCGGCGGCGCTACATGCCTGGCGTATGAAACCGTCGAACGTTTAGATGGGAGTTTACCGCTATTGATTCCTATGTCGGAAGTAGCAGGTAGGATGGCGATTCAGGAAGGCGCAAAATATTTGGAAAAACCGTTGAAGGGACGTGGAATATTGCTTGGTGGTGTTCCAGGCGTAAGGCCTGCCCACGTCCTCATCCTCGGCGGCGGTGTTGTAGGTACAAATGCAGCAAAGATTGCCGCAGGCATGGGTGCCGATGTAACGATAATGGATTTGAATATCAACCGTCTGCGATATTTGGATGATGTTATGCCTAAAAATGTTCACACAATCGTATCGAATGAATTTACCATCCGAGAACTTATTAAAGAGGCTGATTTAATTATTGGTGGAGTACTCGTGCCCGGAGCTAAGGCGCCAAAACTTATCACTAAAGATATGTTAAAGGAGATGAGACCAGGAACTGTGTTGGTCGACGTAGCTGTGGATCAGGGTGGATGTATTGAGACGTGTAGACCTACTACCCATGAAAATCCAACGTACATTATTGATGATGTTGTTCACTATTGCGTCGCGAACATGCCGGGCGCCGTTCCGTATACCTCTACCCTTGCGTTGACGAATGCTACACTGCCGTATGCCATCCGGCTTGCTAATCAGGGCTGGAAAAAAGCGTGTCAGGAAAGCACGGAATTAAGAAACGGGCTTAACGTTATACATGGGGAGGTCGTTTACAAAGCTGTAGCTGACGCTTTCAGCCTGCCATATAGTGATGTAAAGAAGTTTCTATAATTAATTCCCGATAAGTCGTCCGCCAAGTAAGAATAATGGAGGCATACCGGCATTAGGCAAATCATGACTTTCCTATGAAATAGTTGCTTTGAAATTTCAACTCGGAGATCGCGAAGGATCTTCTAAATAAAGTTCGATAACGCGATTGCAATATTCTTTGGCAAATCTACCTCTATATGAAATCGCAAGACGTCAAAGCCGGGTCATACCGTCATTTGCAAAAGCTTTGAGATTTCTCCGATTTGACAAGTAGACTAGCCGATAACCTCATCGTATTGAGGCATTGAATCAAGCACAACGGTGTCGCTATTGTTCCAATTAATTTCGCAGCAAATATGCGACAGTCCATTGGTGATTACGATGTATTTTGCTTTTAACGAATGATTGTAAATCGATGCCTGCCGAATGGTTCGCTTGCTTAATTTTAATTCGGGCGCCTTACATTCTATCATCATCCAGGGGTTTCCTTCACGATTGAAAACTACTATATCAGAACGCTTTTGAAGGGTATTGAATACGAGACCACCTTCCACTTTAATGAGCGCCTTGGGATATTTTAAATGGTTTATCAGGTAGTGAATAAAATGCTGG
>DASQTN010000171.1:0-3392 GCA_035641895.1 Chryseolinea sp.
TCAAGCGTTGTGCGATGTATTTTCTGTAAAAATGATTCATGCATGTAGTGCCAGCCACAGTACCAATATTAAAACTTACAACAAGAAGATAACCGCACCAAGTCGATTCACTTTTTCCGGGCGTTTACGGGCTCGGGCTTGGCGACGGAGTCGGCCATTATCTTTGGCAGCCTGAAAACCTCACCTGATTTGGTGCAAAAAAATAACGACGATGGTGATGGATTCAGGCCATTGCCATCAGCCCAGAATGCATAAAAATTTTCGTCAGCATTTACCGGCCGGCGAGCATAACTATGGTTGTAAGCACTTTTTTCCGTTAGCATCATTATCATTTTCCAATTTTTTCCGTGGTCGCGGCTGGTCCATAAAGACATTTCTCCACCGGTTGAATATGGCTGTGGGCCTCCACCGGCTGGGCCGATGATGTACCAATGGTCGTCTTCTATGTAAATAGAGCCCATGTCATAATTGTGATCCGAGGTTGTGATAACATTCAAATTCCATTTGCCATCGTTCCAATAAGCGGTGCGCCAGGTATACGGACCGTTGTCCGGACCTGGATGCGGACCCTGGCTGGTCAAATAAAATATGACAGGATTGTTTTGACTGTCGAATGCAACATCATTGATATACACATTCAAGCCCTCCGCCCGATAATCATGGACCAATGCGGCATGCTGTACCGTTGTGATCGGAAGACTAACAGCTTGCCCTCCAGCCGTTGTCCATCGCTCTCCGAAATCCGTCGTTTCAACGTAGTATAGGTTTGTCCGATAATCTAAGCCGCTACCATGTTCAGTATTGGGATGGAAGTTAAACGAGGTTCCAATTTTATTTTGGCGCTGGGCGCTGGTTTGATAATGTCCTTCTTCGATGACAGCAATATCCTTCAAGGCAGACCATCGAACACCATCTGCACTCGTGATGTAACCGATGGTGCGGCGTGCCTTATTCGCACCGTATTTTAATACGCCCCGGTCATAGTGCGTCATGAGATGAAAAAAACCTTTTCCGCGCAGGTAGTGACTTTGAAGGTAAGAGAAATTGTTAAACGGAACTGAGTCCATGCCTTCGGCGCGTATTGCCCGCACGTGCTCAAAGGAAGTTATATCATAGGGCAGTTTGCTTTTGTGGATGAATGATGGTCTCTCGGTACCGTGCGACGTTGAAAAGAGCCATATGTATCCATTTTCATCTATGTTGATCACTGGATTATCGTGCGCGTCGTTCGTGCCTTTGTCGACCACTATAGTCGGGCGAGACACGACACCACGTCGGTGATCAAAAAAGCCAACTTCGTGAAGCAGGCTTGGCTGTTCATGCTTCGACGATCCACCGTAACAAAAGAAAGTTTTTTCAACCTCCGGTGCGTAAACCGCGAAGGGATGATGGTTTGAAGGATAGGTACCAAGGCCGCCACTGTATTTATAACGGTAGTCATTTTTGATAGCACCAATGAAATACCAAATACCCCGGTAGCCATCGTCAGGCAGGTTGAGTGTAACCGGCGACTGACCAATGGTTAGATGCTTTATCGTGACAAGTAAAAGAAAAATAAGTACGGACTTTTTCAAACTGTTGAATCGACAAATGGTAAGCAGCTGCGATGCAAAATATTCAAAAAGTACTATGCTAACGCTAATGACTTATTTTTTTCTCGCTCTTTTTTTCTTGCACTCAGTATATATCATTTTGGCCAACATCGTGAATATTATTATCCTTTCATAGTATGAATCGCACTGGATATTCAACACCCTAAGACTTTTTAAGGGACGAATGGTAAGTTAGAGAAGAAAGTTCTACCCTTTTGTCCAATTCATTTCCCTTCCAGCGCAACGTGAATATCTGGATTCGCTTGGAGAGCTCCTAAATAAAACAACGCCGGCTATAAACCATCAGAGCTCGATGAAAGCCGTCAATATTTCAGCTATAACTTATATAATTACTTTCTCTGTGCCGGATCATTTTCGTCCGATGAACCACTGCCAAATTGTTTTGCCGGTTTCTTGCGTTTGGGCTCGTGTTTAACCTCGTGTTGTTCGGATTTGTTAACGTAGCTCCGATCTTTGGGACCGCGTTTCTTTTCTTCATTCTTTGCCATAACAATAGTTTTTCAAGTTGAACTCCAAAATCTGTACCTTCTTGAAAACCTGAAGAACGTTCATTTGCGATCCGTTCTTTAGGGAGATTGTTGCGATCATTCGCATTGATGTGGAAAATTCTTCCAGATATTCGCTGACTGGTAAACTTTAGTAGATGTGCTGCCTTTCTAAAAAGTGAGGTCAAAGCTTTGCTCAGACGTAGTCGTTACTCTAAACACTTTAAAGCGATAATTTTCGCGACTGACGACATTGGCGAAAGTATATTAGATTTTTGAGTTGTAATTTTATATTACACGCACGAAATGAAAATTTTTCTCCTTGCCGTTCCATATGATTCAGGTCATTATAAAATAAGGCTTGGCACCGGGCCGCTAATGCTTCAAAAGGGACTAGCGCGAGACCTCAACAACAGAATGCATGAGGTACGGGAAGGAGAAGTTTCGCTTGATATTGCGTTTCCTACGGAAATAGCAACCGGGTTTGAAGTCGCCAGAAGGGTAGCTGCGCGTATTTTCGAGTCAAAAGAGCACAACGAATTTCCTATTGTCTTTGCTGGTAATTGCAACGCGGCAGCTCTCGGAATATTAAGTGGCCTTCGTGGCGAGGAGGGAATCGTCTGGTTCGACGCGCACGGGGATTTCAATACTCCCGAAACATCATCCAGTGGATTCCTGGATGGCATGGCCTTATCCATGGTTACTGGAAGTTGTTGGACTGCGTTAACTGCCAGCATTCCGGGATATAGGCCCATGCCGGAAGAAAAGATTGTATTAATAGGTGGACACGATTTGGACCCTTTGGAAGAAAATCGCCTTCGTGCTTCAGCGATAACGGTGATATCACCTGAAACGGTGAGACGAAATAGTGATGTTTCCACTTTCTTACCCACCGTCAGATCTGTCTACCTGCATATTGACTTAGACGTCCTGGACACAAGCTTCGTCAAGGCAAATTCATATGCCGGGCCAGGAGGGTTATCTCCAGCGGAATTATTTTCAATTATTTCAGTTATTAAAAAAAATCACAATATCTCTGCTATTGCGTTTACGTCATACGACCCCTCGATGGATCCGGAACAGAAAGTACAGGGAGTTATCACTGAAATTGTTAAAATAGTTATTGAATGACAGAAGCAAATGCATGTCACGCATTTCTTTTAATTCACCTTAACCCTGATTTCATAAACATTAAATTGCCTGGGTGTAAATGCCAGGATTTTTCAAAACCTTTTGTTCCATTCTTTTTAGTTTCCATCAAAAGTAAGAGGTTGGGATTTTCTACACGCCGAGT
>DASQTN010000172.1:0-4200 GCA_035641895.1 Chryseolinea sp.
CATGCGCACTGTTTTTAGAAAATGCTGCACATACTCATGCGTGTGAAACCCTATAAGGTCGGCACCCAGGAGCCCACGGATAATTTTCTCTTTCCAGGGTCTGTGCAGCAACCGGAATATTTCAAAAGATGGAAAAGGAATATGGAGGAAGAAACCGATTTTTACATCAGGAATTTTCTCGCGAATTAATCCCGGAAGTAAGAAGAGCTGATAATCATGAATCCAAACGGTATCCCCCGGTCTGATAATTTTTAACAAGTGTTCCGCGAAGAGTTGGTTTGCCTTTTCGTAAGCCTCAAAAGAATCCTGATCGTAGACTACATAAGAAGGAAAATAGTGAAACAGCGGCCAGATGGTTGCGTTGCAGAATCCATTGTAGTATTTGTTGTAGACCTTTTTATCGATAAAAAGGGGTTCAACTTTAAAATCGGTGCTAAGCTCCTGTATCTTGGCCCAGCGTTTTTCGGGAAAATCAGCAGCTCCAAGCCAAATTTTCTGTTCAAAACATTCCTTCGTGGATTCCTGTTCGAAATAATTCTTCAATGCAGTAACTAATCCACCATCGCTTTGCTTTACCGTTACCCGCCCGTTTTTCTCAACTAACTGTATAGGCAATCGATTTGAAACGAGTATGAGCCGTAAAGATGGATTTTCTTCGGTTTTTGAAGGGCTTTCTGGGTTCATGCGTTAGTATAAGACAACTGAGAGGCGCAAATTGTTCACAGAAACCATTGCGGTCGGGAAACGGGATGAGCTTGGATTAACTCCTTGGACAAAAGATTTTTTGCATAAAGTAAAATCTATTTTACATTTGCAATCCCAATAGCGGGGCTCCGCCCGTTTTTGGGCATATTACTTCGAAATCTCGGAAGAATATGGTGAAATTATGATGAAGGGAGCTTAGCTCAGCTGGTTCAGAGCATCTGCCTTACAAGCAGAGGGTCGGGGGTTCGAACCCCTCAGCTCCCACCAAAGCCTCAGTGTTTTCTGGGGCTTTTTTTATTCGGGGTCATTTAGAAATCCGAATACATGATGGTCGAATAATTATTCTCTTTAAATGACAAGCAAAACTCCCCGTGAATTAGGATACTTCTTTCCCGCTGAATTTGCCAAACATGACGCGACCTGGCTGAGCTGGCCGCATAAAGAAGCTTCTTGGCCCGGAAAGATCAAAACCATTTATCCTGTGTATGCTCGGTTTATCAAACACCTGGCGGAAGGTGAACAGGTGAATATTAACGTACTGGATGACGTGATGAAACAGGAAGCGCTTCGTTATTTAAAGGAAGCCAACGCCAACTTGAGTCGGGTAAAATTTTTCATCCACCCGACCAACGACGCATGGTGCAGAGATCATGGGCCTGCATTTTTGATAAACCCAAATGCTGAACATAAAAAGCTTATTGTAGATTGGGGCTACAACGCCTGGGGTGGAAAATATCCTCCATTCGACCTCGATGATAACATCCCCACGCTGATTGCTCAACAATACAAGATCCCAGTAGTTTACCCCGGCATCGTAATGGAGGGTGGCTCAGTAGATTTTAACGGTAGGGGTACGGTTCTAACTACTACATCCTGTTTATTAAACACGAACCGCAATCCCCACCTGAATCAAAGCCAGATCGAGCAATATTTACACGACTATTATGGCGTGGAGAACATTCTCTGGCTTGGTGATGGTATCATTGGCGACGATACCGATGGACATATTGACGACCTTACCCGTTTCGTTAATGAAACCACCGTCGTTACCGTTATTGAAGAGGATAAGAAAGATGAAAATTATTCGATCCTACAAGAGAATTTAACGACATTAAAAAAACTCAGGCTGGAAAACAGCAAACCGCTAGACATCGTTGAATTACCAATGCCCGCTCCGGTGATTTATGACGATATGCGATTGCCAGCGTCGTATGCCAATTTTTACATTTCAAATAATGCTGTAATTGTTCCGACATTCCAGGACAAAAATGACGAGCGTGCATTGCAAATCCTTCAAGATTGTTTCAAGGATCGAAACGTGATCGGTCTGGATTCGGTGGATATTATCTGGGGACTTGGTTCATTCCATTGTCTTAGCCAGCAAGAACCTTCTGTTTGAGATTTCCTGAAAGTATATTGACTTAAAAGTGATGGACCTTCACGGGGGTAACACAATAGTGCAACGGCATGTCGAGCTTATTGATATCATCGATGAGTGTAATAGGCTCATAAAAGCATAGACCAACGGCAATACAAGATCGCTTGCATGTAGCGAGGAATTTATCGTAAAATCCCTTACCATATCCCACACGATGACCATTCTGATCCGCAATTAACATGGGCACCAATACCATGTCAATGTCTTCCGTTACAGTAGGTACACCATATTGCGGCTCGGGTATACCCCAGGCGTTAGCTTTTAACTGCTCCGGAGCTTCATAATAATAATTATCAATCTCAACGGTTTGTACATTTATCTTTGGAACAGATATCTTGAGAGACGGATATTGTTCTGTTGCTTTATAAATAATCATTCGCGTATTCGGCTCCCGTGTATTTTCCATCGGGATAAAAGAATGAAGCACCTTGACATTTTGCAGATCCAGTTGTGTGAAGAAATTTTCGCAAATGTCAAAATTGTATCGCGCAAATTCTTCATCGCCGAGGGAAAGGCGCTGGTTAAGATAATATTTTCGAAGTTCAGCTTTAGTCATACATTAAAATGAGCGCGTGGCTTATACCAATCTGATCAGACAGTCGTATAACGCAAAATATGAAACTGAAAATCAAATGGATCAAAATAGTCCAACAGTTTTTGAATAAAATGTGGATCCTGTTGATAAAAATTTAAAAAGTTATCTGTGCGTTCCTGCAAATTGTCATTTGGAAACAGAGCATCCTTCACATTTTCAATCTGACGGAATTTATCCGCATGTAGACGCTTCTCGGCCCGCACGAGATTGCGCTCGATTTTTTCAAGGCTATTCAAAGTTCGTTGCCCTTCTGCTGCGACAAAAGGAGCAAGTGATTTGTCTAACGACGATGCACGTTCTTTGAGCTGGTCAAAAATTTTACTCACTTCAGCGCGCTCAGCACCCACCGTCAGGTTACGTAAAGAGTTTTTTAGCACCCAATGGTTAAACAGGAAATTTTTTTCCTCAAAAAGATCCTTCAGCTCTAAACCGGTTTTAGAAAATTTTCGATTGATCTCATGATCGATGATCAGTGCAAAATTCCTAGGCATGAGGATGGGAAATGGAATCGCCGCATGTTGAAATACGTCCTTCAGCTGAAGCCAATATGTGACTTCGGCTGGTCCCCCTACATAGGCAAGATTTGGCAAAATGGTTTCTTCATACAGAGGGCGAAGAATGACATTAGGGCTGAACTTCTCCGGCTCATCCTCGATTAGTTTCCTCATCTGCTCTGATGAGAATGAAAGGTCGGTATCAACAATTTTAAAGCCGTCCTCAACCTTTTCAATCCGGTTGCGACCACCATTTTCCAAATAGAAAAAATTAATATCCCTGCAATAAACCTGAGTCTTATAACCCAAGTCTTCAAGTTCTTTATTAGTACGGTCGACAAGCGGTTTGTTTACCTGGTCAATAATATCACGTTGCATTGCGGCCCGAAAAAGTGATTTCAGCCTATGAGAATCACTGTCCAGGACGAGCAGTCCATTTTGTCCAAACAACTCATTTACGTAATGCCTAACGGCCTGACTAAGCGTTCTCCCCTTTTTATAAGCGTCTTTGAAAACACTTACATCTCCCGGAACTTCATGTACTAATGAGTCCAGTCCGTTTACATTAAACCTCCCTACCGCCCCTGTCTGATTAGTTTCCCAAACATATTTCGTTCCATATAAGTTGAAATATTTTATTTCATCGTAATCATGATCCTCTGTCGCCATCCAATACACCGGCACAAAATCAAACTCCGGATATTTTGTTTTCAACGCTTTGCAGGTGTTAATTACCGTAACAATTTTATAAATAAAATAAAGTGGTCCGGTAAAAATGTTCAACTGATGGCCAGTCGTAATGGTGAATGTTTTTTTATTCTTCAGCAATAAAATATTGTCAGTCACAGATTGTGAAACCTTTAGACCATCGTATTGATTTTGCAAGGCCGTCGTCAGCACTGCGCGATGCTCCTCGGGAAACGATGATTTTTCGGAAATTTGAGCCGTGAAATTTTCAAGTGAAGGAT
>DASQTN010000173.1:0-5667 GCA_035641895.1 Chryseolinea sp.
TCATAAGAAAACCTATAGTTGACCTGAGCATAACGTACTAATGATATGAATCGATACTGCAATTCAAAAACTTTTGCGCGAAAAAAGTTCCAGAAATGCATGCTGACTGCTTTTTGATCCGTACCAGGGGCATCGAGAGAAGGTGTCGGATGTTGCGAATGTGGTTTAATTATATCTTTCGATCGAACTAGGCATGGAATTTCAGTCCGCCTAATGCAATTTTTGGAATTTGATTGAATAATTGATTCCGTAGCTCATTTGCTTCTTCAAGAGACTTTTTGCCGGCAGCGGTTAAAAAGAAAATTCGTTTCCGACGTCCCCCGCGTTCACCGGTAGGCTCGCTCATATTAGATTTTACGAGGCCTTTGTCTTCGAGGCGTTGTAATACGGCATGTACCGCACTTATGTTAAGGCCTCTTCCGGTTTGCTTTTCGATTTCGTCCATGACAGCCACTCCATAGGCTTGTTTATATAAAATTCCCACGGTAAGCAAAATTAGCTCTTCCAGTTCGCCGAGGTTAGTTCCTTTCATATTTGGGATATTTGAATAGACTATTCATTTTTCAGTACATCCGCAGGATTGCTGTTCGCCGTTCGTAGCGCCTGGTACGCGATCGTTACAAAGGCGATAAAAATAGCCGCGAAACCTGCCATTGCAAATAATTTAAGATCAATGTTAACCTGATATGCAAAGCTTGCTAGCCACTGCTTCATCACAATATAGGCCAATGGAAAAGCGATCAGGTTAGCTATCAGAATCAGGATAAAGAAATGTTTTGAAAACAGCACGAATATTTCGGAATCTGAGCTGCCTAAAACTTTCCTTATGCTCATTTCTTTCTTTCGTTGTTCTGCAGTGTAGGTTGACAAACCAAATAAACCCAGGCAGGCAACAAGAATCGACAGACCTGAAAATATGAGGGTGATTTTACTCATCTTGTTTTCAGCTTTGTACAATTTTTCGAGATCATTTTCCAGGAAGAAATATTGAAACGGCCATCCCGGCATCTGCGTTTTCCACTGGCTCTCCAACCACCCCAATGTTTCCGGTGTATCCTCACCTGTCACACGGACTGCCATGTATTTGATAAAAATATCGAAGGCTTGGTCCTGCGTGTTCAAATCTAATACGAGTGGATGGATGGGCTGATGACGAGATGCGAAATTAAAGTCTTTCACAACGCCTACGATTCTCCGATTTGTCGCAGTTCCAAACTGCTTACCTATAGCTTCATCGTTGGACTTCCATCCCATCTGTTTGACAAAAGTTTCATTTACAAGCAAAGCCAGCGAGTCGTCGGTGTGGATATCTTCGGAATAATCACGGCCTGCCACCAAGGGAACATCAAATGTTTTAATAAAATCGTGTCGAATGTTGAGTCGTGGAAATGGCTTTGACGTTTCCATACCCTCAAACAAATAATTGCCGACTTGATGTTTGGCTCCGATAATTTCCTCGACCGCCGTAACGCTGAGGGTATTGGGGTTTCGTAAAAACTCATTTCGCAAGGACAAATAATTTTTTGCAATTGGTGTTCTTGACACCGGTATCATGATAACATTTTCACGGGTGAACCCGGTGTCTGCGTTTTGTAACATTTCCAATTGGTCGATTGCCACGCCAGTGCCGATAAGTAAAATGATGGAAAGCGTAAATTGAACAACGACCAATGCTTTTCTGAATCCACTGCCTTTGTCCTGGCTTGCCAATGACTTAAGCGCGGTAATCGGTCGGAATGATGACAATACAAAAGCAGGATATATTCCAGAAAGAATACCAACACCCAAGGGAAGTAAGGTCAGCAACCCGAGGTAAAACGGCTCAAGGAGGACAGCAATGTCGATATTTTTTTCAGCGAAGGCGTTAAAAAAGGGAAGCACTAGCGCCACGACAATAACAGCAATAAATACGGAAAGCAGAGAGAGTAAGATAGATTCAAAAAGAAATTGACCCACAAGCTGGAATTTCTGGCCGCCTAACGTTTTTCGCATACCAACTTCTTTTGCTCGCTTTGCCGCACGTGCAGTGCTGAGGTTGATAAAATTGATGCAAGCAATTAGTAAAACGAAAAATGCAATTGAAGCAAACACGTAAACCGTAGTAAGGCTGCCATTGGGTTGGATCTCATAGTCCATGGTTGACTTCAAGTGGATGTCGGTTAACGGCATCAATTCCATGGATATATCGTCACGCACATATTCTGGAAAATATTTTTTTACGAAAGCGGGCATGCTCGCTTGCACTTGGCGTGCAGCTTCGTGATCCTTCAGCAACAGATAGGTCCAGCACGGGTTCCAATACCAATGCCAGCGTTCCGGCAACGCTTCATTGTAGATGTCAGGAATGAGGGTCTGAAAGGAAACAAGAAAATCGAATTGAAAGTGAGTGTTTGGCGGAATGTCCTTAAGGATCCCAGTCACCAGCAAATTTTGTCTACCCTGAAACCGTAGAAACTTACCGATAGGGTTCTCATTTTCAAAATACTTTCGCGCCATGCTTTCCGTAATAACGATCGATAACGGCCTGGCTAGAACTTCTTTTCGATCGCCTTCCAATAATGGAAAATCAAAGACATCAAAAAAAGTGGAGTCGGCAAAAAAAAGCCGCGATTCATTAAACTCCTTTTTATTATCGGTCGTGGCCAATGCGAGGGTAGGAGCCTGAAAATTAAAGATCCGGACAGCGGATAGAACCTGCGAGGGATGATCGTTGAGCAGGGTACTTGCAACCGGAAACGGTTGGCTTGCCGAACGTTCGCCGACTCCTTCTGATTGAAAGATTTCATGAATCCGGTAAATCCGATCGGCTTTGGAATGCATTCGGTCGAAGCTGTACTCATCTTTAATGTAAAGACTGATGAGAATGAAACAGGAAATGCCAATTGCAAGACCGAAGATGTTGAGGAAGGAGTACCCTTTTTGCTTTATAAAACCACGTTTGAAAACTGTAAAATAATTCCTGTACATCATAATGGAAGAAGTTGAGGTAGTTTTTGAACGTTTGATGTTTGACCATCGGAAGAAGCGAAGCACATTCCAGATGAAAAGGAGATTAGCGACCCGGGTATTGTAAATTCGAGCCGTACGATAATAAAGCTCATGAACATCTCCTTGAATTGCTTCCAGCAACCCGGGATTGCAATACCACTCTAAAAAGCGGTCAGCCCATTTCGGCGGAGAAAACTTCATTATAAGTCCTACAAACGTGAAAGTAATAGATATGTTTCATATTTGTAGAATTGGACATCAAACCTGGATGCATTTTTTTAGTGGAAGCAATCAAAAAAGAAAAAGGAACTGTATCTGGTTCGCTAATTGAAATCTAACAAGGGAGCTCTCATTAATGTATTACTGGACCAATGGCCGATGAGCAACCACCGATACTTTAAGTGCACCTCTAAAACGCTTCATCGCGTCATAAATGCATTGTATCCTTAAATAGCTGCAGTCAGACCACCGCATTTCATTTTTTATACGTAATGATATTTATTTGATCTGAGAATGAAAAAACCAGGCAAGTTCACGAGAAGAGAATTTATCCGGACGACAACAGTCGGACTTTTGATCTCGTTTTATTTACCTGCCGCTGTCGGCCATTCTTGCCCTGTTAACGAACCACCCGTTTTATTGAATTCGTTTTTGAAAATAGGGGTAGACAATACTATTCACATTATTCTACGAAAAGTAGAAATGGGCCAGGGTATTTCAACGACTTTGTCCATGCTGATTGCTGAAGAACTTGATTGTGACTGGCAAAAAATTAAAGTGGAACCAATACCGTCAGGAAAAGCGGATGATGTCTCGAAGAGTATTTTCGTGTTGAGCACCGGAGGTTCGGATACCACACGTTCAGAATTCGATCGTTGCCGGATGGCAGGGGCAACAGCCCGTGCAATGCTGGTTATGGCGGCAGCCAATAGGTGGGGCGTTGATCCAGCAAGTTGTACAACAAAGAATGGAGTTGTCATCGCCGGCAACAAGCGACTTCGGTACGGAGAAATAGCTTCTGATGCTTCCGGCCTGTCAGTTCCTACTGTAAAACTTCGGGAATCCAGTGAATGGAGATTAATAGGAAAATCGCAAAAGCGCCTGGATCTATCCGAAAAGATAAACGGCAGTGCGAAGTACGGTATGGATATTCAATTCCCTGGATTATTAACTGCCGTCGTAGTCCGACCACCCATTTTTGGTGGAAGCGTCAAATCGTTCGACACTGACTCAGCCAAAGCGGTGCCCGGTGTTCGCCATGTTGTAGAAGTCCCATCAGGAATTGCCATTGTAGGCGATCACTACTGGGCGGTAAAATCAGGTCGCGATGCTTTGAAGGTTGAATGGGATCTTGGGTCAGGTGAAAGAGTCGACAGCAAATCACTCCGTGAGGAGTATCGTAAGTTGGCGGTTACGCCTGGATTGGTGAGTCAGCGCAAGGGCGATGTGACTGGAAGTCTGAAAAAGGCAGTGAAGAAATTAGATGCGGAATTTTTCCTGCCATACCTTGCGCATGCTCCAATGGAGCCGTTGAATTGTACGGTAAAGCTGAACAAAGACAAATGTGAGATTTGGTCGGCGACACAGTCACCGCTGCTCCATCAGGCAGAAGTGGCAACCTACCTGGGCTTTCACCTGGAGCAAGTTGTGCTACACACACCATGCATCGGAGGAAGCTTTGGAAGGCGAGGTTCACTAGGAGATGATTGGGTGATGGAGGCAGTGCATATCGCGAAGGCGTGCGGCAAATTTGTCAAATTGGTATGGTCGCGCGAGGACGATATTACAGGGGGGAGTTACCGTCCTGCCTATCTGCATCACATCAACATTGCTATGGACGGCGATAATTTTCCCGTTGCCTGGCATCATCGAATTGTCGGGCAATCAATTTTTACCAACACCCTTCTGGAAAAAGACATTACCAGCAACGGCATCGATTACAGCTCCATAAGTGGTGTACACGGCTCTCCTTATTTCGATTCGATCCAAGATCATTCGATCGAGTTACACACAACGTCGCCCGGCGTACCGGTTTTAGCCTGGCGCTCGGTGGGACATTCTCATACGGCTTTTGTAATGGAATCACTGATCGATGAACTTGCGTCGTTGGGAGGCAAAGATCCTGTTGACTATCGACGTGTCCTTCTGAAAAACCATACCCGCCATCTCTCTGCGCTTAACCTAGCCGTTGAAAAGGCTGGATGGGAGAAGCCCCTTCCAAAGGGAGTATTCAGAGGCGTCGCTGTACACGCGGCAATGGGCAGTTACGTTTCCCAAGTTATTGAACTCTCTGTTGAAAAAAATAAAATTCGGATTCACCGCGTTGTGTGCGCAATTGACTGTGGGCTTGCCGTGAACCCCGATGGAGTGAAAGCGCAAATGGAAAGCAGCATCATCTTCGGCCTTACAGCCGCTTTGTATGGAGAGATAACATTGGAAGAAGGGAAAGTAAAGCAGGGCAATTTTAATGACTACCGCATGTTGCGCCTCAATGAGACACCCATTATCGAAGTGTATATCGTTCCGAGCAACGAAGAAATGGGTGGCGCCGGAGAGCCTGGTGTTCCACCTGTCGCGCCCGCGCTCACTAACGCGCTCTTTGCCGCCACTGGAGAAAGAATTCGCGAACTGCCCATACGCCCAGAATCCTTAATCAAATAGTTCCCGCCCACCACAATT
>DASQTN010000174.1:0-2686 GCA_035641895.1 Chryseolinea sp.
CGCTGTATGTATTTCAACTTATCCTGATACGCACGAGCAGTTTGCGATAAAATCTCTGGAGCGAGGATGTCATGTCTTCATAGAAAAGCCACTCGCTGACACCGTTGAAGGGGCTGTGCGTGTAGCCGACGCGGCGAAGAAGGCTAAGAAGAAGCTTGTTGTCGGCTATATACTCCGGCATCATCCTTCTTGGGAACGTTTTGTTCAGCTTGCTCATGGACTTGGCAAACCGTTGGTAATGCGCATGAACCTCAACCAGCAGAGCCATGGAAATATGTGGACCGTTCATCGTAATCTTATGGAAAGCCTCAGCCCTATCGTTGATTGTGGTGTGCATTATATCGACGTAATGTGCCAGATGACACGTTCAAAGCCGGTGCAGGTAAGTGCGATCGGAGCACGTCTCACGGAGGAGATTCCCAAAGGAAATTACAACTACGGTCAGCTGCAGATCCGTTTTGAAGATGGGTCCGTGGGTTGGTATGAGGCTGGCTGGGGACCAATGATGAGTGAGACCGCCTTTTTTGTCAAAGACGTGATAGGACCGAAAGGATCTGTATCGATCGTAGCGAAAGAAGCGGGCGGAACCGGAAAATCCGATTCTGTGGAGTCGCACACAAAAACTGAATCAATTCGCTATCATCACGCCGCACTTGATAAGAATGACCAGTTTGTAAAAGCGGACGAATGGATAAACCTTCAGGATGAGCCAGACCATCAGGAGCTTTGCAACCGTGAACAGCGTTACTTCCAAAGGGCGATTCTTGACGATATTGACATGACGGACCATGTACAAGATGCAGTGAATAGTTTACGGATAGCCTTTGCCTGCGATGAGTCTGTGCGGACGGGACAAGTTGTGACGTTGTAATTGTGATGTTATTATGAGCGTACTTTCTTTACCACAGAGACGCCGAGACAGAAAGTTTTCTCAATTGGCCAACGCCGCGCCTTCGAGCATCCGTGGTTACGATATTTTTGTTGCATATTCTGAATCGAAAAAAATTACTAAAAAATGAAACGGTTAATATTCATATTCATTGCCCTGATAATCTTCAGTGCGACGTTTGCACAAGAAGAAAACAAACAAATGGTTCGTCTGGCAAAATTGGTAATCGATTCCGCACAATTGGAAAACTATAATGCCTTCTTGAAAGAAGAAATTGAAACTTCCGTTAAGGTGGAGCCTGGTGTGCTAACGCTATATGCAGTTGCCGAAAAAAATAACCCCACTCACATCACTATCCTGGAAATATACGCCAACGCGGACGCCTATAAGAAGCATATCCAAACACCGCATTTTCTAAAATACAAAAATGGAACCAAGGACATGGTTAAATCGCTTGAACTGGTCGAGACAACTCCACTTGTTCCCGAAATGAAAATAAAGTAAACTCCGACATCAGTTAGCAGAGAGAGACAGTCATAAGTAGGCGGTGTGACCCTCCTCCTTGAATTTTGGCCGTGTAATTGGCACATAAGCCGATCTGTACCTTTTCACTTCCCCCATGTAACGTGATGGACATGAAATAAAAAAATTACAACTTGGTGATCATGATTACCAAATGCATGGGGCGTACATTGTCTCTGATTTTAATTTTTACGCTCGTATCACTGATATCGTTATCACAGGACTCGTACGCCATCAAAAATGTTTCAGTCATCACCATGACGAATGAGGTAGTACTATCAGACCAAACAGTAGTCGTGGAAGAAGGAATCATCAAGAGCATTTCACCCGCTGAAAAAACCAAATTAAGCAAAGGCCTGAAAATTATAGATGCCAGAGGTAAATTTCTTATCCCAGGATTATTTGATATGCATGCCCATTTTTTCTTCGAGCAAGGGGAGCACATCAATACAAATGAAACAGAGCTGAAGCTCATGCTCGGTAACGGTGTCACTACTGCGCGAATCATGGCCGGACATCCCTCCTACCTCGACGCGAAAGCCAACGTAAAAAGTGCGACATGGATCGGCCCCGAGTTAAGTGTAGCCAGTCCGCAGCTCGTCGGCAAATGGCCTTTTTCAACCGAGTTCAAAAACTATGAGATGATTGCTTCCGAAACACAAGCCGCTGAAGCCGTGACCACATTTAAAAAACAGGGGTATGATGCGATCAAAATCACTTTCATGATGGCTAAACCCATTTACGACGCGATTATTTCAGCAGCTGCGCGAGAGAACATTAAAGTAGTCGGGCACGTTGGGCCGATGGTTATGCTACCGGCTGCACTCAAAGCAAAACAACAGATCGAACACATGGACATGTTCATCGAAACATTGCTTCCCGACACGTCCTACAACCACGGACAAAGCGTTTCGGACTATAATATCTACAGCAAAGCTGCATGGGAAACTGTACCATATTTGATGGAATCAAAAATACCTGGACTTGCCAAACACGTGAAAGACGCAGGTGTCTATGTAACACCTACAAACTATTTTTTCATCTCTAATGCAGGCCTACCGTTGACTGATGAAGCAATAAAAAACAAACCGGACTATGGCTATATTCCCCCAACACTAAAACAGGAAAAGTGGAAATATCGCAAAACCTACATGGAAAAGATGGCTCCATTGTCAAGCCGGGAGAAGTATGTCGACATCCGGCTACAGATGGTGAAACAGCTGTGGCAAGCAGGTGTCCCGCTAATGGCTGGGTCAGACGCTCCCGAATTCTTCG
>DASQTN010000175.1:0-4890 GCA_035641895.1 Chryseolinea sp.
ACAGCTTACAGCGCACAGCCTACACCTTTTCTCGGTGGAGAACTCCCAAGGTCAAATTAGCTGAAAGCAAAAAGCTGAAAGCTCGGTAGGCGAACTTGAAAGCGATTGCATGAAAACTTGACTTCACTTAGGCTATGCATACCCCTATATTCAAACGCACAACTTCAAATTAGAAATTTCAAACTTTGAACTTTTTTCAGGGTTGGCTCACAAGCAAATATTGCAAAGCTAAAAGTTTTATTTTGCGGAAACTTCAAACTAGAAACTTCAAACTAGAAACTAATGAGCTTCAAGCCAATTCAACCCCACGCCCACTTCCACTTCCATGGGTACCTCTAAGTGAACAGCGTACTTCATAAGGTTTACAATATTTTCTTTTACAACATCCACTTCGTCTTTGTGCACATCGAAAACTAATTCGTCATGGACTTGCATGGTCATTTTAGACCGTAACTTTTCTTTCTCAAGCCATCGATTAATATTTACCATGGCAATTTTAATAATATCGGCAGCGCTACCCTGGATAGGTGCATTGATGGCATTGCGCTCCGCGAAACCTCGTGTCGTTACGTTTCGCGAATTGATATCGCGCAAGTACCTCCTGCGTCCAAGCAGCGTTTCAACAAATTCTTTTTCTCGCGCATTGTTTATCGAATCATCCATGTAACGTTTTATGGCCGCGAACTCTGTAAAGTAAGATTGAATTATTTCCTGTGCCTCTGTCCTGGAGATTCCTAGGTTTTGAGATAATCCAAAAGCCGTACTACCGTACAGGATTCCGAAGTTCACTTCTTTTGCCTTTCGGCGCATATCGGGTGTTACACTGGCAAGGTCAACTTTAAAAACTTTGGCAGCTGTTGTGGTGTGAATATCCCGCTTGTTTCGAAAAGCTTCAATCATCGTAGCATCCTTGGCAAACGACGCAGCTATACGCAACTCGATCTGCGAATAGTCCGCGGACATGAACAGGTAGTCATCGTTCCTGGCGATGAACGCTTTTCGAATTGATCGCCCTTTCTCTGTGCGGATCGGGATGTTTTGAAGGTTGGGATTATTCGAGCTGAGTCGTCCGGTTACTGCCCATGCTTGCCTGTAATCGGTATGAACGCGTCCGTCGGTCTTGCTGATCATTCGCGGCAGAGCATCAACGTAGGTAGAACGCAATTTTTCATATTCACGGAAGTCTAGAATTTTTCGGGCGATCTCATGTTTCGGGGCCAACCCCACCAGCACATCTTCACCCGTCGCATATTGGCCCGACTTCGTCTTCTTTGGCTTTTCCAGTAATTTCATTTTATCAAAAATCACGTCACCTAACTGTTTTGGTGAACCAATATTAAATTCCGTCCCCGCCATTTGAAAGATCTCTTTTTGCACACGTTCACTTTCAATGCGAAGTTCGTCCGACATTTTGGAAAGTGCCGTCACATCTATTTTCACCCCCTCATATTCCATGTTCGCCAACACCCGGCTTAGTGGCATTTCTGTTTCCATCATCAATTTGATATGCCTTCGCTGTTCAAGTTCCTGATATAGTCTGGCGCGAAGCTGAATCAGTAATTCTGCTCTTTCACAAAGCCTGTCTTTTATACTCGTTTCCTGATTAGACAACAAATCATAATTTAAATATTGAGAGCAAAGCACACCGAGGTCATGCGCTGCCTCCGGCTCAATAAGGTAATGAGCCAACATTACGTCGAACAGCGGGCCGGCAACATCAACATTATGTTTTTTCAAACTCAATAACGTAGCTTTTAAATTATGGCCAACTTTTGTGATTTTGTTGTCAAATAAAATCGGTGACAATTCCTTTACCACCTCGTCTGCTTTTTCTTTCGTCTCTGTGGGAATATAATACGCTTCGCGTTCACGATAAGAGAGAGAAATCCCTTTCATCTGGAAATCAAAATTTGAGGCATCGTCCGTCGTAGAATCGATAGCAACGGCCTTTTGCTCCTTTAGTTTTATAACTAAGTCCTTTAATTGGTTTACATTCTCAATAATTTGATATTGAACCGACGCGAGAGACAAATTTTTCTTTTCGCTAACGCCAGGGATATTGGTCGAAGTATCCTGACCAAACATTGAAAGCTGTCCTCCTTGTGGTAGTGGACGTGGCGCCTCCGGACTGGACTCGCCAAAAGCCCGGGCCATGATAGATTTAAATTCAAGGTCCAGGAAAATAGGCTTTAACTTCTCGGTATCAGGGCCTGAATACTTTAGTTGTTCTTCATCAAAGGCAACAGGCACATCAGTTATAATCGTCGCTAATTTCTTTGACAAGAGCGCCTGCTCCCCATATTGGATTACCAGATCCTTCTGTTTGCCTTTTAATTCTGTTGCGTGGGCGACAATATTTTCGACCGTACCATATTGCTTTAACAATGCAGCGGCGGTCTTGGGGCCAAAGCCGGGAATGCCTGGAATATTATCAGAAGAATCGCCCTGCAATCCCAACATATCAACTACCTGAGAAACATTATCGATGTCCCATTTTTCACATACTTCCTTTACCCCTAAAACGTCTACAGCGTTGCCCATGTAGGCGGGCTTGTAGAGAAAAACGCACTCATTTACGAGTTGCCCGAAATCCTTATCAGGGGTCATCATGTAAACTTCGAATCCCTGCTTACATGCTTGGGTGGCAATCGTTCCGATGATATCATCCGCTTCAAACCCATCCATCTCCAGGATAGGAATATTAAATCCGCGAATAATCTCTTTCACTTTCGGTATTCCAAAGCGGATGTCTTCGGGAATCTCTTGGCGTGTTGCCTTGTACTCTTTAAAAATCTCATCACGAAAAGTTTTAGCAGTTGTATCAAAGGCGATTCCAATATGTGTCGGCTTTTGCTTTTGCAGTACTTCCAGAAGTGTATTGGTGAATCCAAAGGGTACGGAAACATTCAAGCCCTTTGAATTAATTCTCGGTGTTTTAGTGAATGCGAAATGGGCACGGTAAATTAAGGCGTAAGCATCCAGGAGGAAAATTTTTTTATCGGGTTTACTCATGCTGCAAAGTATCGCACAATTAGAAAAGAATCCAATGATTCATGTTGAGGAATTATAATTTTTATTTTGATATTGAACAAAATTTTGGTCCGATGCGATTCCTTTTGATCATTTTCATTTTCATCCAGCTCAGCCTGGACGCTGTTGCACAATTGTCAGGTCAAGATCCGGCCCTCGTCAAATTGATTGATGACCTCAATCGGAAAATCGATCGTGCCGTGGTATCAAAAGACTTCAGTGTATTGGAACAATATTATGGTGACGATTTTGTGTTCACGCATGCAACGGGATTGGTGGACTCAAAAAATAGTTGGATCGAATCGATAAAAAAGAATAAAGGATATGCTGCCCGCGAGCATGATTCGACAATTGTAGAACTGCATAAAGATTTGGCTATTATCGAAGGTAAACTAACAGTCTCGCGATTGGCGCCGGCAAAAGATGGTACCACAAAGTATAGCCTTAAGTACGTGCGGGTATTTGCCCTACGCAAGAAAAACTGGGAGATGATTTCCCATCGTTCTACGTCTGAATGGCACCATGATTAGAGCGGAAAGTTCAAAGCTGAAAGCAGAGGGCTAGTGCGTGCAGAGTTCGACGTGACTGCCAGATTTAAATGCCTTCCTTGCTAGAAGAACAATTTGCAAACGTCAAACATGTTCGGTTTAGCACTCCCTAGCTTTATGCCTTACGCTTTCTGCTTTCCACTAAACTCTTATAACACGTGGCCTTTTAAATATTCCTAAGTGAAAAGCTTTGAGTGCTGAGTTCAACGTTACTGCGACGTGGATTTAAATGCCTTGCTTGGTAGAAGAACAATTTCAAACGTCAAACATGTTCGGTTTAGCACTCCCCAGCTTTATGCTTTACGCTTTGTGCTTTCCGCTCCCCTTACTCCACATACAACACCAACCCCTTCAAGTATTCCCCTTCCGGGTGAAAAATCGACACTGGGTGATCAGGCGCCTGTGACAAATGATGCAGCACTTTGATTTGCCTTCCAGCCTGTATTGCCGCGGAGACAATTGTGTCATAGAAAAGTTTCTTATCCACGACCTGTGAACAGGAAAACGTAAAAATTATTCCGCCGGGGTTGATGATCTTCATCGCTTCCGCATTTAAGCGCTGATAGCCTTTAACTGCCTGATGACGCGCATCCCGATGTTTAGCAAACGCTGGAGGGTCAAGAATTATCACATCATATTGATTCTCGTTATCCTTCATAAAATGAAAAACATCTTCAGCGAAACAGAGATGCTCCATGGCGCTGAAGCCATTCAACTCAATATTTTTGCGGGTTAGGTCGATGGCCTTTTCCGACGAGTCAACTGAATGAACCAACGCTGCCCCTGCTGCTAGTGCGTAAATCGAAAATCCACCAGAGTAACAAAATGTATTGAGCACTTTTTTGCCTTTTGAAAAATGTGTTAGCAACTTTCGATTTTCACGCTGATCCAGAAAGAAGCCAGTCTTTTGTCCTTCTTCCCAATCGACAAAAAATTTATTTTCATTTTCTTGGATCAAGTGCGGGACAGCGCTCATCCCGAACAAATATTCATCCGTCAAAGGGTCCCGATCTTTTCCCGGTAATGTTGCTTGACTTTTATAATACACAGCTTTCAGATCTTCCGAAAGGTTCTGCTTAAGCGCGTCAACAATGTTCATTCGATCGACATGCATTCCCACCGAATGTGCCTGCATGACAGCGATACCGTTGTAATAGTCGATAATCAAACCAGGCAACCCATCTCCTTCCCCGTGAATCAACCGGTAAGCATTAGTGGAATCCGACGGCATTGCCGAGCTTTTACGAAGCTGCAGCGCCCCTCTTATCATGCCAACCCAAAAGTTTGAAGGTAATTCCGCCTGGAAGGAAAG
>DASQTN010000176.1:0-3056 GCA_035641895.1 Chryseolinea sp.
CTCCGCACCCATTTCGCAGTCAAAGGAAAGATAACTGCCTTTTAACTTCAACTATTATGCTTCAGAATTATATTCTAATAACCCTTCGCAGCATCGTAAAAAATAAAATTTTCATTCTCATCAACGTTCTGGGCATGGGCATTGCCGTAGCCTGTTGTATCGTTGCTTATTTGAATTGGGAGTTCAGCTCATCGTTTGACAGCCACCATACCAATGGTGAAAGTATTTATAGGATACAATCGTTGCAAGATTATGAGGGGTCGCGAAACCGGCATGCCCTGGTGCCCAGTCCGTTGGGGAATGTTGTGAGAGAAAATTTTGGTGACGTAGATGAAGTTGTGCGGTATATCGCCTCACAAAATAATTTCAGAATTGGTGATGAAGTGTTTAACTCAGCCGTAGCCTACGCCGATTCTGCGTTCTTTGACCTCTTCACCTTTTCTTTAAAAGCAGGAACGTTTTCAGCACTTCATGATAAAAGTCAAATCTTGATCAGCGAAGAACTCGCGCGAAAATATTTTGATAGCGAAGAGGTCGTGGGCCGGCAGATCACACAAATCAACAATGGCCAACTGAAAGAACTTACAATCGGGGGAGTATTTGCCGTTCAACCGCTGAACTCAAGTTTCGCCTTCGAAGCCATCACCCATTGGGATAACTATTGGGATACAACCCATGATCAAATTGCACTCGACGCCGATTGGAAAAGCATGAGCATGCTATTCGTTCGGATCAAAGATGACACCAATATTACCAGGATCGTCAACCAGCTGCAAGCCTACATCGAGCCGCAAAATATTGCGCGCGAAGACATGCAGCTGAGTGAGTACTATTTACAGAACTTCAAAACATTGTCTGCAAATTTCTATGGTGACTCCTGGTTGGGGGGTGAACAGCTTCGATGGGGATTTCCACCTTCTGCCATTGTTGGTCCGGGTGTTATGGCGATGTTCCTGTTGCTGCTCGCGTGTTTTAATTTCACAAATACTTCCATCGCTATTTCTGGAAAACGATTAAAGGAAATAGGAATCCGGAAAACGATGGGTGGTGTCCGGGGACAATTGATTTTTCAATTTTTAAGCGAAAGCCTGGTGTTATGCTTTATGTCGCTTGCAGTGGGATTGCTGCTGGCAGAGGTGCTGGTACCGGCTTACAACAACTTGTGGCCCGGAATTAAATTGTCGATCAGTTACACAGAAAATGTTTTCTTTTTTGCATTCCTTGCTGTTCTGCTGGTGTTCACGGCATTTATTGCGGGCATTTATCCGGCGGTTTATATTACTTCCTTCAAACCTGTCAGCATTTTGAAAGGTACCATGAAGTTTGGTGGAACAAACTGGTTTACTCGCACCCTGCTAACGCTTCAGTTTGCCATTTCGCTACTTTGTATCATCAGCGGCGTTGCCTATATCCGAAATGCAGCTTACCAGCGCGACTACAATCTGGGCTATTCGAAAGATGGAGTGATCATTGCGAATGTCGACGGCAAAAACGAGTTTGACGCGTACCGCAATGCCTTAGCCACGAACAAGGACATTAAGGTAATTGCTGGATCGAGAAATCATGTATCTGATAAGTATTATAAAGAACCTGTGAAGTTTGAAAGTATAGAACACCAGGTAGAAATCGTTGATATCGGAGATGATTATCTGAAAGCTATGAACATCGCTTTAATGGAAGGAAGAGATTTTAAGAATGATTCTGAAACGGACAAGAAAGAATCAGTGTTGGTTTCACAAGAATTTGTAAGGCAATATAAGATCCAAGGCAGTCCGATCGGTAAAAGACTTTTGTGGAGAGACAGCATTCAATTGTTTGTAGTAGGTGTTGTGAGCGATATTCTTACAGATGGTTTCTGGAAAGCGGCTGCGCCGGTGATGTTGCGATATGTCGGACCTGAACAGTACACACAAATCGTGGTCAGCACGTCACCGGAAAACTTGGTGGCGGTGGATGCATACATGAAGAATGCCTGGAAAAAAATCTCACCTAATACATTATACACTGGAAAAATTACCGACGGAAATATGTGGGCCACGCAAATGATCAACACCAATGCCGTTCGGATCTTTGGATTTTTAGGTATTATCGCCGCGTTAATGTCAGCCACTGGACTATTTGCGTTGGTGTCACTTAATATTTTGAAGAAAATGAAAGAAATCGGGGTACGTAAAATATTAGGAGCTTCTACAGGAAATATCGCACGCGTAATCAATGCAGAATTTTTTATCATCATGCTGATTGCATCCGTGTTAGGGAGTGGCTTAGGATACCTTATGATCGACAAAATGATGGATGCTATTTGGGAATATTATTTGCAAGTGAATTTTGTTACGATTGGAATTTGTGTGGGATTGTTGTTCGTCGTTGCCGCTGTTACTGTTACATACAAAACGATTGCGACGGCCTGGTTAAATCCGGTGAATACGTTGCGGGAGTAGCGGGAAATTTTACGTTGGCAGTGTTCGGGCTGACAAAAAAGATACGTTATCTTTCGGTATAATTGGTTCGGCAAGTCTTATAGAAGGTCAAGGTATTGTCAACGGTTAAATATATAAAGCGCCACAGCTTGACACATAGATGACATTGAAAGATAGATTCGAACAAAAGGAACGTGGAGTTTTCCATATATGAGGGTCCTCACCACTCTCCTTATTACGTTTATTGTATCCATTGGCTGGGCACAGACTGACTTTTTCACCAAACTTTCCGAATCCGCACTATCGCTTACTCACAATAAAGTGACTTACGATCCAAAATATTATTCTATTACATATCCTAATGGCGACATTCCATCGGATCGGGGTGTTTGTACCGACGTTGTTATCCGTGCCTACCGAAAGCTTGGGATAGATCTTCAAAAAGAAGTTCATGAAGATATGAAAACCAATTTCGCGTTATATCCAAAAATTTGGGGATTGAAAACGACGGATAAAAATATTGACCACCGGCGAGTACCCAATCTGATGACGTTCTTTGACAGACACAATGCTAAGTCAAGCATCACAAAAAATGCAAACGACTATAAGCCGGGCGATGTAGTTTGTTGGAATCTC
>DASQTN010000177.1:0-3380 GCA_035641895.1 Chryseolinea sp.
AGAATTGATTAATTTCCATTTTAAATACCACGAATAAAATGCAAAAATGTTATTTGGGATTGCTAATAATCCTATTTTTTATGAACAGACACCTCACTGCACAAGATATTTCGCCACTATATCCCGACATAATTCCCAATAGTAAAAAAGCCGTTAACGAAGAAAACGCTGAACATCGGGATGGGCTGACATCTATCCGCAAAATTTCAATTCCCACCATGCAGTATTTTCCCGCGTCCGGGAAAAATGTAACTGGTAGTGCCTTAATAATATTTCCGGGGGGCGGCTATCAATCCAATTCTTATACCCATGAAGGAGAGAATGTCGCAAAAAAATTCAATGAAATCGGCGTGGCCGCTTTTGTCGTGAAGTACCGAATTCCTGATGACAGAATAATGCCTGACAAAGAGATAGGCCCACTCCAGGATGCACAGCAAGCGATCAAAACGGTTCGGGAAAAAGCCGCCTTATACAAAATTAATCCTGAGCAAGTCGGCATACTGGGATTCTCCGCCGGCGGACATCTTGCATCAACTGCGGGTACACATTTTAAAGAATTAAAGATTCCAAATGAAAAAAATGTCAACCTCCGTCCAAATTTTATGATCTTGATCTATCCTGTTATTAGTTTTCAAGATGATATCTGCCACAAAGGTTCACGGGAACAGCTGTTAGGGAAAACGCCGACATCACAAAAGATTGACCTTTACTCAAACGAGCTACAAATTACAGCCGAAACACCCCCGACATTTCTAGTGCATGCCAGCGATGATGCTGTGGTCGTCCCGGCTAATAGCGTGAGGTTTTATGAAAATTTGTTGAAGAAAAATGTTAAGGCCGAACTGCACATTTATCAAAATGGAGGGCATGGATTCGGTTTGTACAACCCAACAACTAAAGACGATTGGTTTTTAAGTTGTAAAAACTGGATGGATTCAAATGGCTGGTTAAAGAGTTTAGAAAAATAAATCAAATCATAACTAAAAGTGCAATGGAGACCGAAATCTTTGAAAACGTTGACGACTACATTCGTGACCTTGTAGGCATCGAAGATGATATTTTGAAAAGTACTTTCAACTCGACTCAGGATGCGAATATCCCTCCCATCAGCGTTTCTGCAAACCAGGGAAAATTTCTTCAAGTCCTTGCAAAGACCTGCAATGCAAAGAAAATTCTCGAGGTGGGAACTCTTGTCGGATATAGTACGATTTGGATGGCACGTGCATTACCCAAAAACGGAAAACTAATTTCGCTCGAATTTGAGCCTCTTCATGCTCGTGTGGCCAAAAATAATATCGAGAAAGCGGGGCTCAGCGCGATCGTTGACATCAGAGTCGGGAAAGCTATTGAACTTCTGCCACAACTTGAATCAAATAACGAGGGTCCTTTCGATATGATCTTTATCGATGCTGACAAACCTCCATATGCGGAATATTTCCAGTGGGCATTGAAATTGTCACGACCGGGAACGCTAATTATCGCAGACAATGTCATCCGTGACGGAAAAGTCATGGATCCAAAATCATCCGATGAAATGGTGCAAGGCGCCAGAAGGTTTAATGCTCTTCTCGCCAAAACTCCGGAAGTAACGGCGACCATTATTCAAACCGTTGGCTCCAAGATGCACGATGGCATGGCCATCGCTGTAGTGAATTAGGTGGCGACAATCAATTTAGTTGAGGAGATAGTCTATGATGGATTTCATTGTAGTGAATGCTCAATTGCAGTCATTCTAGACGCGCGATGTTGAAAAAAGCATTACGTTAAGAGCGCAACGTAATGGCTACAAACGCCAGCAGGTTATTCATCATGTGCATCGAAGTACTAATGATCAATCCCTGAGACTTTTGACGATAATGTCCGGCGATCATACCAAAAGCAAAATAGAAGACAAACAAATTTAAACTTTGATGAACAAGCGCAAATACAATTGACTGGAGAATATTCGCATAGACAAATCGCATATTGCGTTCGCAGGCTGAAAGAAAAATGCCTCTGAATAAAACTTCTTCATAAAAGGGAACTAGCACTACTACAAACAAAAAACCCAGAACCGGATTATAAAATTTGTTGATCGAAATAATGCTCTCGTTAATCGATGCGATCACTGAAGAACTTTCTGTCAAACTGATACCAGCTTTATTGAGAATCAGGGAGAAAATTCCCAGTCCGATCTTTAACACAAAAGCAAGTCCTATTCCGGTTCCGATGCTTTGAAGACTTGCTTTGATCTTTGGAACAAAATTGATGATGTCTTCATTTTTTAGAAAAGCCATCGTAAAAATCAGCGAGCTGATAAAAAAGAAGAGTGCAAAGTTTGCCTGATGTTTACTAATAGCTTCAGTCTCTTCGGCGACATTCATTTTGGAATTGAACAGGCCGATAACTCCATTGTAGTCAAAAAGGATAACGGCGGCAGTATCACATAGCAGCCATAAAGAACAAATTAACCAGAAATGGCGGAGACCCCACTTAAATGTCGATTCGGGAAAAATTTTTCCCCGACGTCTTTGCCACATGCCATAGTAGTGAATCGGAAGCACCCACAAGTACGGGACCAAGAAAATAAAAACAATTACAGCAACTAACAGAAATATCCGGCCTACATCTGTGAGCGCCCAACTGGCTGAAGGACTTTTCCATAACAAGCGTATTCTATAGATTCCGATCGGATCATTCCAGAAGTCCGCTGATACATAACGAGAATAGGAAGCTTGACTAGAATCTGGCGAAGAATATTTCAAATCATAGATCATTAATTTTTGTAATCCTTCATGATTCCAGTAATTGTTTGCCGCTGCTTTAAGGAGGTACGGTCGAGCTTCAGTCCATAATCCATTGTCAATCATCGCTTGAGCAAGTGCGCCAGCGTCTTCCAGGTCCGAATTTTTTTTGCTGCTCATGCGAAAGACCTCCATCGCTTTGTCAGGCACGCCAAGATCGAGCAAAAGTTGCCCTTTCTGATTTAAGTTATAGGGTTGGTCAGTAGAGTCCAGGTTGTTCAACAACACACCTATCGCCTTACCGTTTAGCGTTAGGTTTTTATACGCCTGCGCCAGCAGCAGGCTAATATCAAGCGTATCGTTTTTTTCAACGGCAAGCTCTCCAAACTTTGCTGACGTCTCATAATCTTCTTTATATTGATATTCTTCCGCCAGTTGCTTGTAGACTTCCCAAGAATAATCTTTCCAAATGTCCTCGTTTTCTTCAGCGAGCTTTCTCAAATTCTCTAACGCTGTGATAAGAGAATCACCGTAGATAAACTCCGTTTGATATAACAGTGCTTCAGGGTTATTTGGAAAGCGCTGCACAACTTCCTTAGCACAATATTCCGCCTGGTCGTAGTTTGGATTATAGTCCTCGTAGGAATCGTAATATGC
>DASQTN010000178.1:0-8483 GCA_035641895.1 Chryseolinea sp.
ACTTTTAATTATCATCCGTTTGAGTTTAACCAGAAAAGATATTTTCCAACGCAAACTACAAATGGAAGAAGCTACGATAGCGTTATTTATTATCTTTCTACGTTCGAGGTTGACCGTATCCAACTGCTAAGTCTTCCTGTGTTTCAACTAAACCCACAGGATTGTACCATTTACACGACCGAGGTTGACACGGTATTGTTGACGGAGTTGGTAAAGGATCTGCCTGATACGCTGACTGCGCAAAATCTTCCATTGAGAGTCAACACCATATACGAAGACGTTCCGTATCTTTTCAATTATCCAATACTTTTCATCTCACTTGGAGTTTTAGTGGTGATTGCCTCTGTCGGTTGGATTTTCTTTGGAAAAAGAATAAGGAGATATTTCAAGCTAAAAAAAATGTCAAAGGCCCACATGCAGTTTTTAGAAACATACAATCGGCAGGTGGAAACTATCAAATCGGCATTCTCCTCAACGCACACCGAGTATGCATTGGCCCACTGGAAAAAATACATGGAGGCGTTAGAGGCCAGGCCTTATACGAAACTTACTTCACGCGAAACTTCCCAGTTGGAAAACAATGAAACACTGGGGAAAAATCTTCATTCGATCGATGGTGCGATTTATGGTCATAATACGACTGTGGTTGAGTCCCTCGAAAACTTAAAACATTACGCTGATCAGAAGTTCGCCAAAAAATTGGAGGAGGTGAAGCATGGATAAAGATCTTACACCCTGGTACATGCCAGAATGGTTAAGCCTTTCAACACTTCGTTCCTTTACTTGGGAAAACGAAATCTATCTCTACCTTATTCTAGCCATTCCGTTATTATTTGCACTTCGCTGGCTATGGCGGTATAAGTTCAATCAAAAGCTTCCTGTGGCGGTTGCCCAAAAGGATTTGCACGTCTCCCCTGTCAATCTTATTCGATTGATTCCTGAATTTTTGATCATGCTGGTGTTGGCATTCACGTGTTTGGCGCTGGCACGGCCTCAAAAGACGAACGAAAAAGTGGAGCAATGGACGGAAGGGATTGATATTATGATTGCGCTGGATATTTCACAGTCAATGCAGATTGAAGATTTTTTGCCGAATCGCTTAGAAGCGGCGAAGAACGTAGCGCGTGATTTTATTAACGGACGTGTTCAGGATCGTATCGGATTAGTAGTATTCTCCGGCGATGCTTTTTCACTTTCACCGCTCACGACGGATTATGATCTTTTGAAATCCTACCTGGACGAAATCAATTTTGAAATGATCGAAAACAGGGGAACGGCGATCGGGAGTGCATTGGCCGTCGTTACTAATAGAATGAGCGAGTCGGAAACAAAATCAAGAGTTTGCATTTTATTAAGTGATGGTGACAACACCGCCGGAAATATAGATCCAATCACTGCCGCGGAATTAGCAGAAGCATATGGAATAAAAATCTATACGATCATCGTGGGAAAAGAGGGTCTTGTGCCCTTTGGAAAAGATTTTTTTGGCCGGCCGAATATGATCGAAAATACGATTGACGAATCAACGATGCGTAAAATTGCCCAGATTGGTGGTGGCGAGTTCTTTAGAGCCGCAGATGCTCAGGCACTCAAACAAGTTTTTGCTAAAATCGATCAATATGAAAAAGCAGAAATAAAAGAGACGCGATTCAAAGACACCTCTGACTATTATTTCATCTACCTTCAATGGGGTGTCTCCTTCTTTCTTCTTTGGTTGATGCTAAAATCAACTTTTGTGACGAATGTTTTACAGGATTGATCTTGGAAAAGACACATGTCTTGAACATTCAACACTCAACACTCAACAAGCCAACATTCAAGTAATATTCAACGACACAGTACTCAATATTCAACCCGAGCAATACTTCCTTCGCAGATAATGATTACTGTGCTATCGTGTGTGTTAAAGCCCGTTCGAACGTAAGGTACGGGCGGGTTATAGCGGTGGCGCAGTTGCCTGCAAGGCGATTCAGACAGGAATTTTTTTGTCAAATGCTGTTGAAACTTGATCATTGAATATTCCTTGAAAGCTGAATGTTGAGTGTTGAGTGTTTTTCGATGTCTGGAAGAGTTGATCCTGGTGAACATTCCATTCAATATTCAGGGCATTTTACGAAAATGCGCCACAGTGGAGGTTCTACACACAAGCTTTTTGCTTTCAGCTTTTAGCTTCATCAAACATTATCCGGAAACAATATCAGCTTCCCACCAAAGACTACCATCACGAGACCCAAAACAATGTTCATGATCCGAATTACCTTTGGGGTGATTAACGTCCGAAGTTTATCAGCCAGCTTTGCCTTCATTATGTCCGTCGTAAAAACCGTTATCACAATCGATGCAAAAAAGATTAAGGCATTTTTTTGTGAGCCGTAACCTAACTGCGTTGTAGCTACGCTCACCGTTGCAAGCCAGAAAAATAATACCATGGGACTCAAGCCATTAATCAGAAATCCTTTGGCAGCCAGCCGTAGTCCGCTGGCATTCTCGACTTTCCCGGAATCATATTGCGCCAGCTTGCGGCTTTTAATAAATAAATAGTAGAGGCCAAACAGCAGCAAAATTATACCTCCGGCATAGGCCATGTAGTGCCGGAAATTTGGTGCTGCCATAAATTGTGTCAGCCCAAAATATGAAATTAAAATATAAAATGAATCGCTCAAGGAAATACCGATAGCGACAAATACACCGCTTGAAAATCCCCGTTCAATGCTGGTTTGAAGTAACGTGAAGAATACCGGTCCAATCAGAAACGCTAGTACAATACCGGAAAAAATACCTTTAATGATGATTTCCATTAGCGTGAAGTTGAAGGAACTTTTTCCAATCTTCGAGTTGCGCGTTTTTCATCACGCGTGGAAATTTATTCTGACCCCCTACTTTACCTTTCGATTCCATCCAGTCGTAAAATGTTTTAACGGGAAGCACATCAACAAAAATTTCCTTCAAAGCGGCGCTTCGCTCAACAGCATAATCATCGTTCAACGTTTTGAGATGCTCGTCAATTTTCTCCTTTAGTTGCTTCCGGTCTACATGATCATCTGTTCCTACGAACCAATGATGTGCAAATAGTGATTCATAGGGAATACCTGCCACAGCAAATTCGGGAATATTGATATTAAAGTCATTTGCAACCAGCTCGATTGCTTTATTCATATTATCCACTGAAAGGTGCTCACCACAAAGGCTTAAAAAATGCTTCGTACGGCCGGTAATAGCGATCTCGCATTCCTCCAGAGAGGTAAACTTGATGACATCACCAATGAGATAACGCCATGCTCCGGCACAAGTGGACAGCAGGATTGCGTACTCTTTTCCCTCCTCTACTTCATCGATAAGAAGGGATTCTGCATCCGGCGCAATTTCTCCATTGGAATTGAAATTCTTCGCTTCAAAAGGTACAAACTCATAGAAAATTCCGTTATTCAACACCAGGCGCATAGTCCGGCGGTTGGGGAAAGCCTGAAAAGCAATAAAGCCCTCGGAAGCGAGATAGGTTTCTATATAATGAATAGGTCGTCCCAGTAATTTTTCGAAGCCTTTGCGATAAGGATCGAATGAGACTCCGCCGTGAACGTAAACGCCAAGATTCGGCCATATTTCATGAATGTTCTTGAGCTTATGGAATTTTATGATCTTCTCCATGAGAATCTGTATCCACGCAGGAACACCAACGATTATTCCAATATCCCATTCCCATGCCTTTCTGGCAATCTCATTTAACTTGGAATCCCAGTTTCTGGTTTTTGCTATCTTTTTTCCAGGCTTATAAAAATGCTGAAACCAAAAAGGCAAGCGTGCCGCCTGGATGCCACTAAGGTCACCTTCAAAAAAACTTCCACGCTTATTTAAATGCGTACTTCCCCCTAACATCAAAATCCCTGACTCAAACATTTCAGGTTTGAGATCATACTTTGACAAAGTCAGAATCTGACGAATACTGGTCTTTTGAATGGCCTTTGTCATCTCCTTCGTTACGGGAATGTATTTTGAAGACGCCTCGGAGGTGCCGGAGCTTAGCGCGAAATACTTGACCCTTCCGGGCCAGCAAACATTTTTCACACCCCTCAAAGCAAGCTTCCACCAGTCGGTGTAAATTCTGTTATAAGTATGAATGGGAATATTTGTCCTAAATCGTTTATAGAATTCTTTGTCTCCCTTTCGAAAACCATTTAAGATGTCTGCAAAGTTATGATACTTACCAAATTCTGTTTGACTCGCCGTGATCAATAGTTCCTTCAATTCATTCTTTTGCAAATCGAACGCAGACGTGTATTCTTGCTCCAACATCTCGCGAAGCCTAATTCCTTTCTTCAACAGTTTTCCTAGGATCGCCATAATTGCGTTAATTTGATGGAATTTGGGCCTAAAATAGACAATGAATATTAAAAATAACATAAATAATCTACGTCAGGGAATCCCCCCTGACTGCAAACTCATCGTTGTCAGCAAAACTCACTCAATTGAAAAGATCAAAGAAGCATACGATGCAGGTCAAAGAATTTTTGGGGAAAACCGGGTTCAGGAGTTGACGCCGAAATTTGATGCTCTTCCAAAAGATATCGAATGGCATATGATTGGACACATGCAGTCAAACAAGGTAAAATACATCGCACCATTCGTGCATTTAATTCACTCAGTTGACACTCACAACTTGCTCCAAGAGATAAATAAGCAGGCGGTAAAATTCAGTCGAACCATTCCATGCCTGCTGCAAGTTCACATCGCCGAAGAGGAATCAAAATTTGGGTTTTCAGAAACGGAAGTTTCCGAATTGTTGCAGGCTGAAGACCTTAAAAAATTGGATCACGTTCAGATCGTTGGCCTTATGGGAATGGCGACTTTTACAGACAACAAAGACCAAGTGAGGAAAGAATTCAAGGGACTAAAAAGTTTCTTTGACAAACTTAAATCGACAACGCTACCTTCAAATGCTTTAATGAAAGAGCTCTCTATGGGAATGAGTAGCGATTATCAAATCGCCGTCGAAGAAGGAAGCACAATGATCAGGGTCGGATCTGCTATTTTTGGCGAACGTTCTTAAAAAACAATGCAATGCAGAAACAATCGGCGCTTTTAGCAGGTGCAATTATTGGTGGTCTTGCTGTAGCCATCGGTGCGTTTGGTGCACATGCCCTGAAACAGTTCCTCGTGGATGCGGGGAGGGAAGATACGTTTCAACTGGCAGTACGATATCAATTTTATCATGCCCTGGCCCTGCTCGCCACTGGTTTGACGATGACCCAATCAAGCGGCAAAGCATTACGGTATAGTAGCTTGTCTTTCGTACTCGGTGTAATTATTTTCTCCGGAAGTTTATATGGTTTGTGTTTTACGGGAGTTCGTATGTTGGGCGCTATAACCCCACTTGGCGGCGTATTCTTTATCCTTGGGTGGGCGCTGCTAGCCATAGGTGTATATAAAAATAAAGCCTCGTAAAGAGGCTTTTGTATTTTGAGACTTGTAAAAAAACTTATTGAGTTTGACCCTTCTTTTCCAATACGTTGGTTGTAAAGGAAATCTGAGCTCCCTCGGCATTAACCGCATTTGAAACGACGGTAACTACCTTGTTTTGTTTACCCATTTTACCGGCACTGTTAAAGGCAATGGTCAGTTCGCCTTTGCCGCCGGGCATAATAGGATCGCGCGGCCATCCCTTTGGCACTGTACAACCGCACGTTACCTGAACGTTTGTGATAATCAACGGTTCTGTGCCTGTATTAGCGAATTTGAATGTCTCTTCGACCTTATCACCCTGAACAATATCGCCAAAGTCATGGGACTTTTTCTCGAAAGTAATTACGGGTCCCGCTTGTTTAGCGGGTTGTTGTGCAAATCCTTGTGCGGCGAATCCCAACACAACGATCATTAAAAAATATTTCTTCATACCTTAATTTTTTTCAAATTTAAGACCTTCATTCAACAATTTTGCCAGAAATATTAATTTTCTGAAGACAGAATCGTGACTTTGTCTTCGATCTGGAATTAATGCCTACGGTAACCACCAAATGACACCCGAAATCGCCGAAATCTATGGAAACAAGGTCAGATTGAGGGTCTGTGGTCTTTGTTGGGATGGTGATTCTTTGCTTTTGGTAAACCATCAAATGGGAAATGGTGATTTTTGGGCGCCCCCGGGAGGAGGCGTTGAATATCAGGAACCGTTAGAAGATGCCCTGAAAAGAGAATTTTTAGAGGAGACCGGGTTGAAGATTAATATTGAAAAATTTCTATTCGGTTGTGAATTTATTAGGAACCCATTGCACGCTGTCGAGTTATACTTCGATGCAAGGAAAGTTGGCGGAACGTTGATCAGCGGGTACGATCCTGAATTACAGCTCATTGAGAACGCTCTGTTTCTTACATGGGACGAGATCAAAGATATTCCGGAGAAATCCCGTCATGGCATTTTCAACAAATGCCACAACTTCGACGATTTGCGCCAATTCCGTGGGTTTTACAGCATTTAATTTTTAGTATTCTGTAAAATCTGGCTTGTTATTTACCCTGTAAAATAAGTATTATTGCACACTAAACCTTCAACAATGAATCTGACGAAAATTTTATCCATTGTACTTTTCGTAGTGAGCATAGGTCTTGCTTGGTATCTCTACGATAGTATTCACTCCACGATCGAATTCAGAGAATCCATAGCAAACACTGAAAGGCAGATTACTGAAAAACTTGCTGTAATCAGAGAAGCCGAAAAAGCTTTTCTAGAACAGCACGGACATTATACCGCAGATTGGGATTCACTTTCGAATTTCATTGAAAATGGGAGAGTACCCATTACTACCAGAACTGAGACTATAACACAGTTAAGCTACGGTCAGGAGAAGGTGGACGTTAAAATTGATACACTTGGCTATATGCCAGCCCGCGATAGAATTTTTAAGAAAAATTATACAACCAACGCAGCGGCTGACGGCACTTTTCTTGGATTTATTCCGAAAGTAGGAGACGTTGTTGTTAAGGGATCTGCTGCCTATAGATTGAGAGCCAAGGACAGGGAGAAAGCGGAAGTTTATACTTTTATTGAACAGGGAACGATTCTTTCGCTAGCTAACTTGAAACCAGGTGATGAAGTGAGGAGAGGTCAAAGTTTGATTAACCTCTGGGATTATCATCTTAATCCCAACGTCGATGTAGCTAACCTAGGCGAGATCCCCGGATCACCCGGAAAAAAATTCGATATTTTCGTCGGCAAAATTGATCGTAACGGACAAATGGTAAGCGTTATTGAAGTAAAAGATCCGGCGCCTATTAACCCAGACAGAAAAGCCAGCAACGAAGCTAAAACTCGCCAGCCTCTCGGGTTTGGATCCAGAATAGACGTAGGTACAGCTGGTAACTGGGAATAAATTGCAAACAGCCGGGTTGCAATATAAACTGATTCGAAAAACGAAGGATGAACTTTTTGATGAAGAATTCATTCATCAATATCATTTGTTACTAAATATTGGAACCCGTGATTTTCAACTTTTAGTAATTGAACCAGAATCAAACAAAGTGCTCCTATTGGAGGACTTTGTACTTCCTTCTTTAACGTCCAACGACGAACTTTTACGCATACTTGACCAACTTTTTGATTCTCATGCTTTTCTCAAAGCAGGCTTCTGGAAAAAGATTAAAGTATCGATCAAGAATCAAAAGTTTGTGCAGGTACCTCAGGCGTTATTCGCCGAAGACTCTTTAAGCGAGTATCTAAAATTTAATGCTCACATAGATCCTGCGAATGAAAGTTTTATCGCGTCGTTTAATAAGCGGTCTCAAGCGGTTACTGTATTCGCTATAAACAATGAGCTAAGAAAGTGGCTGACGAATATCTATCCGAATAATCCGCCCACCTTCACGCATCAATCTGCTGCATTGATAGAAGGCACCATGGATTTTGCCAGAAGCAGAAACGATAATCCTTTATACATCTATGTCGATCGCTTTAAGCTGCACATCATAGCTTGTAATGCTGATAAACTGATTTACTATAATCAGTTTGCGATAAAGCAATTTTCAGATTATATAAAATATATTATGCTGGTGATGAAATCGCTGAACATGGACCAGCAGTCGAGCCAGATTGTATTGTGGGGATACATTGGAAAAAACTCGCCTCATTATCACGAATTTTATAAGTATATAAACAACGTAACATTTGGCAGTCAACCGAAATACCTGAATTTCAGTTATGTATTTGATGAAGTTCAGGAGCACCACTTCTTTGATTTATATAGCATTCACCTTCTAGATTAATACCTTTGCGGGTCAATCTTCGGTACCAGATGGCAAAACGCATTGCATTATTCCCAGGCTCGTTTGATCCCTTTACGAAAGGTCATGAAGATATTGTACTCCGCGGACTTCAATTGTTTGATGAAATCATTATAGCACTCGGCTACAACACACAGAAGAGTGCGCGGTATTTCGAAATTGATATGATGACCGAACGGATCCAAAGTGCGTTCGAAAAATATCCAAACATTCGG
>DASQTN010000179.1:0-7444 GCA_035641895.1 Chryseolinea sp.
ACAGTCCAATATCCTTTGAAAGCATCCCGCAAGGAAGGATCGCCCTTATATGGTTTTAATCTACCTGCCGCTTGAATTGCTTCATTCACCGAATTCAACAATTCCACTCGTCGCTTTTCCATTTTCCGCGCTCTGTTGCCATGGGCAACCTCACTCATATACGAGAGGTATTTTTTTGAAAGGTTTTCCTCCAGTTGATTCAAATAGTTGATATAATCGACGGGGCTATCGCCACTGGGTTGTGCGGAAAGGCAGGTGGTTAATAATAAAAACAATGTCGCGAAAACTGAAAGACGCATCATCCTATTTTGTCGTTGGGCCCGTGATGTAGTCACAAATAATGTAAAAAGCTTCTTCAAGGGAAATATCGCGACTAAGATTTTTTGTCCAACCATCGTTCACCTGGCGAACATATTCATCGCGTTCCATTCGCTGCTGATCAAAACTATGATTGGCAACTTTAAACGCAGATGTAGGAGTGTCCGTAATCTCCTTCAATAGTTTAAATCGCTCGCCTTCGTCGTTGATCAATTTCTTATAGTCATTCCAGTTCAATGCCACTGAATCCAGTTTTTTAGAAAGGCCTGATAACGCTTTGCTGCACGCTATTGTAGATTGAAAGCCCTGGCTTTTCGCGATCCGTACCTGGCTCTTTTCCTTCAATTCACATACCGGAAGCAAGCCCAGCGGTGTATAATAAATTTTTTTTGATATAGAATCGGAGGCGAGTGCATCCTTTAAAGTTTCTTCACGGAAGTCTATAAATTCATATAGATCGGGCAGTGGAATATCTGGGATCACACCGCGTTTTTGGGCCGTTTTCCCCGTCACACGATAAATTTTCAATGTAGTAATGGTTGTGTATCCCCAACCCAGTTTTTTGAGGGGAAGCGTACTGACTCCTTTCCCGTCAGGCTCCAGCGAAAAAACCTCCTGTCCGGTAGCCTTACCGTAGGTTCTGCTTCCGACAACGATCCCGCGGTGGTAATCCTGCAATGCTGCTGCGAGAAATTCGGAGGCAGACGCACTAAGTCCGTTTACCATTAACAACAGAGGTCCATCATATACCGTTCCGCGGTTGATATCCTTTTCCGATTGGGTGGTACCGCCTTTTATTTTTATTACACCCATAGGGCCAGCATCGATAAAAATACCGGCCATAGCTACCGCTTCTTTTAAGGACCCTCCACGATTGAAGCGGACATCCAGGACCAATCCATCAATATTCTCTTTTTTTAATTTCAGAATTTCTTTGGCTACATCATTTGCACACCTCGAACCCTCCTCGTCTCCCCAGTCCGTATAAAATCCTGGAAGCGACACGTAACCTATCTTCTTGTCACCCTCAAGGATAAAACTTTTGACACGGTTTTCTTCAGCTGACATCTTTTCCTTGCGCAGCTTTACGGTTTTCTCTATTCCTCCCGTTTTTTTAAGTGTAAATTCGATGCTATGGCGGATAGATTCCTGAAGCATATTATCAAACTCATCGCGCGTCATACCATCGACTTCCATCCATTCACTTCCCTCCCACCTGATTTGCTCAATGATATCACCAGCATGGACCTCACCGGACTTCCACGCAGGTCCTCCTGGTGTGAGTTGGGTAATGACAATTTCTCCACGATCATTTTCGTCGACGGTTATTCCAAAATAAAATCCTTCGGTGCTAAGCGAAGCCAAAAAATTTTCCATCTCATCAAGCGACAAATAGGAACTATGCGGATCAAAAGTCAAACTGACCGATTGCAGAAATTGCGTTGCGACATAATTTTCGTAGCCGGAAGTGTGATTTAAAATGCGATGAATCATGCGCAGACTATTCCTTTGAACGCGGGTACGGGCATCCGCTTCTTTTTTAGATAGAAATTCTTCCTCAGCAATTTCAGGCGTCCTTTTCTGTAAATATATCAGCTCATTCAATGCATCGTATTTTAAGCTCTTTTGCCAAAGGGTAGCATTTGCCACATCGTTGTCGGCCCAAACGGTGTCTGGAACAAATAACTCTTTTTTAGTAAGATCGAAAGGAGTTTTGGTATGTCTGGTTATGATCGCTTCGCAGCGCAATAAACTCTGTTTATATCGTTCGGTAATAGCCGGCAAAAAATCCCAGCTGGTACCTGTTAAGTCATCATCGATTTTATTTTTGAAGGCGGTCAATACCTGGATATCCTGATTTGTGAAATACATTTTTTCCGGATCAAGAGAATTCAGGAAGTGGTCAAACACCCTGGCGGAAAAGAGATCATTTATTGGCTTGGGATCAAAATGGTGTTGTAGGATAAGTTTTTTCAACTGCAATGCCTCGTTTTTTACGGAGACAGATTGCTGGGCCAACGTGGAAATTGAAATTGCGAAAAACAGCGTTTTTAATATGTATTGTAACATTTGATATTGACACGTCGCCACATTATACTCGCCAATATAAAGATTTCATTGAAATGAAAAATTCCCTTCATCACCAGATACTCCTTCAAATAAAAAAAAGCTCAGGAAAATCAACAGCGCATACTTTTCTTGACGGTTATTTGGGGAATAGTCATTTCCGCTATCCAATAAGCGCTCCGATATTGCGACGGATTGCAAGCGTTTGGATGAAGGAGCACCGGGATTTGTCGGCTAAAGATTTTGCCAGGTTGTTAACCGATTTAATAGAGGCAAAATCGGCCACCGAAAAAACAATGGCAGGAATTCTGATGGATTATGCTACCGCGGATCAACGGAAATTTAACCCATCGCTATTTGACAAATGGCTAAATCATTTGGAAGGCTGGGCGGAGATCGATGCAGTTTGTACGGGAAAATATGCTGCAATGGAAGTTGTAGAGCAATGGACTAAGTGGAAACCATTGTTAATAAAATTTTCGAAGAGCAAGAACATCAACAAGCGACGCGCGGCCATTGTATTTTTCTGTTCACCGCTGAGTAAAGTTGAGAACAAGGATATTTCTCAAACAGCATTACAAATTGTTGATACGTTAAAAACAGAAAAAGAAATATTAATTACCAAGGCAATTTCGTGGGTTCTCCGCAGCATGGTGAGATATAATCGGAGCGCGCTGGAAGGTTATCTGGAAGACAACGCCGGGTCATTGCCGAAGATAGCCTTGCGCGAGACGCTCGTCAAACTGGAGACAGGCAGAAAGACAAAAAGAAAAATATAAGCGGCATCCTAAAGACTTAAATGATTTTATGCGAGTAGGCTAATCGTTTGCTGCGTAGGTAACGGGTGCAGTATTAATCGGAAGGTAAACCCTGAACTCCGACCCTTCATTCACTTTGCTCTTCACCTCTACTCTTCCACCCAGAGATTCCGCCTGTGCCTTGACTAAATGAAGACCGGCTCCCTTGCCGGGAAGACCATGAAACTTTCTGTACATTCCAAAAATCTTTGAACGGTTTCTCACGAGATCAACACCCATACCGTTATCTTTTACCGAGATAACAACAAATTCACCGTCTATTCGGGTTTGGACATGTATATATAATTGCCTTTCGGGTTCCCTGAATTTAACAGCGTTCGAAAGCAAATTATACAGGATGCTATACAAATAATTCCGAACAGTCCGGACGCTTTTCGCTGCTAGAAAATCAGTAGTGATCAATGCATTGCTTTGCGAGATTTCCCTACTCAAAAGTTCTTTGACCAGGCTAAACTTATTTTCAAAGGAAACTAACTCTTGTTTTTCGTTTTCAGAATTACGCACAGAAACGACGCTGTTGATATCACGGATGACATCATCCAGTTCGGCCGTTGCTTCCCTAATTTTTTCAATAATAAAATTATTATCGTTCGGCTCCACATCGAAGATGCTTGCCAGTCCTAAAATCCGCGCGATGGGGCCGCGCAAATTGTGGGATAACATATACCCGAATTGACTGAGTTCTTTATTCTTTAATTGAAGTCTATCCACCAGCATCAACGATTCGAGATTTGCCTTCGTGCATTCGGTAATATCGATCATGGTATTGGTCGCCCCGATTATTTCCCCACGTGCATTAAAATTCGGACTTGGATATACCATCACATTACGCCTGGTCTCGTCGGGCCGTTCGATAATCATTTCTTTTCCTTCAAGCTTAATTCCTTTTTTAATCACCAACATCATTGGCGATTCCTCCTTGGGGACAAGGTTATAGTCGGTATCGTAAAGCTTCAAGGATCCGCACCAAAATTCTTCTCCAATTTCTGGCTCCCTCCCCCACAGCTCGATTGCTGCTTTGTTATACAACAAAATACGACCGTTCACATCACACGTATATACAGCAGCCGGCAAATCATGTACTAATTGCACGTATTGCTTTTCGCTTTCTTCAATTTTCTTTCTTGCGACTTCCTTGTCGGCTTCGTTCTTCTTTCGTTCCCTTTCGATCTGATATTTTTCTAACGCTCCCCCTATCGCTATTGGTAGCCGATAGAGTCGGTCCTTTAATATATAGTCATCAGCGCCTTTCTTGATGGCTTCAACACCGAATTCCTCACATACCGCTCCTGTTACGAGAATAAATGGAATTTCAATGCCAGAATTCCTGAGTATTTCCAGTGCGGAGATAGAATTAAAATTCGGAATGCTCTGATCACTCAAAACGATATCGGGGTTGTATTGCTCTAAAGCATTTTTATATTCAACTTCGGTATCCACAACCTTTACCTCGCACCTTACACCATTCTTTCGCAAGTACCGAGAGATGATTTCCGCGTCCCCTGGATTATCTTCAAGGTGGAGGACTTTGATGTTGTGACCTGCGGTACGATTATCTGTTTTGCTCTCTTCGAGTTTTTCTAACTGAATGCTTTTTACGATATCTGGAATTTTCTCAAAATCGACAGTTTTATCAAAGAAGTAATCGGCTCCAAAAGCCAGGCACGTGCTTCGGTATTGCGGCACGGCTAGGTTTGTAAGCATGATGATCTTCATCTGCGGATACTTTTTTCTCAGTTGAATGAGTAAATGCACACCGTTCGCTACCAGCAAATCCTCTTTAAGGTGAATATCCAGGATGACGACGTTAGGTTCACGTTGATCGATGAGCTGGAAGGCGGCTGGAATGTTCAATGCATTGCCTAAAAATTCAACGCTATCGATTTCGCTTAACATAAATTCCAGCCTTTCCGCAATAACAGGGGAATCATCCACTGTCATTATTTTCAAGGGTAATGAATTTTTGTTTTCTGCCATCTGCAATAAGCGGCAAAGAAACCTACAATGCGTGCGAAAAAGAATAGGAGAATCAATGAAACAATTGTAGTCGTTTATACTACAAGTCGTCAGACCAGGTTGTTGTCTAGCGCATAGCGCGTTAATTCTGCGTTATTACTGAGATTGAGCTTTTCAAGGATGCGAGAACGATAAGTACTAATGGTGTTTACGCTGAGTGATAATTCATCGCCTATTTCCGAAACGGTTTTCCCGGAGGCTATGTGCAACAACACCTGCATTTCGCGATCCGAAAGCAATTCATAGGCTGGTTTCTCTTCACCGTCGCCCACTGCTTCAGCAAGTTTTTCGGCAACGGTTGCAGAAATATATTTACGGCCGGAAAGTACTTTTCTTACAGCGACCAATAACTCGTCAGTTGCTGTTTCTTTATTTAGAAAACCAGATGCGCCAGCTTTCAGAACTCGGATTGCATATTGATCTTCCGAATGCATGCTAAGCATTAGAATGGGAGTCTTCACACCGTCACTACGAATTTGTTTCAACGTTTCAATTCCATTTCGGCCTGGCATCGATATGTCCAACAGTATTACGTCCCATGTTTCTTTTTGAGATTCTTCGATGACCTCCTGGCTGTTGGAAACCTCTTTTACTATAGCGGAAGGAAATTCATCACACAATATTTGTGCAAGACCCTTGCGAACGATGGCGTGATCATCAGCAACCAAAAACTTCATGTCAGATTTGATTTATTTTTAACAACGGTATTTTCAAGGTTACGATTGTTCCCTTTTGTGATTGACCTTCAATAGTTAATTGCCCATGAAACAACAAAGCGCGCTCCCGCATTCCCACAAGACCGAGCGATTCTTTAACACTTGCCTCGCCTTTATCAATACCCCTGCCGTTGTCTTTTATTGTTAAAATCACATGATCATCAATTTCCGCAAGTGTTGTTTCAACCGAGGTGGCTTGCGCATGGCGGGCAACATTTGTCAGTGCCTCCTGATAAACTCTAAAAATATTGGTTGACATATCCGAGGTAGGATTTAAATCCTTTACATAAGACTTATAATTCGACTTAATACCAGTCCTTTTTTCAAACTCCTGGCTTTGCCATTCAAGCGCTGGAATTAAACCTAAGTCATCCAAAATTCCCGGACGTAATTCTGATGAAATACGTCGAACGGATTTCACAGTATCATCAATAACCGAAAGCATAGAAGACAGCTTTTGGTGGATCATTTTCTCCTCAGAGGATATCTTTTTTCCGATCCATGCTGTATCCATTTTTAAGCAAGTAAGTTGTTGGCCGAGCTCGTCATGAATCTCTCGCGAAATACGTGTTCTTTCTTCTTCTTGAATTTTTTCCAAATGAGCACGAAGCCTTTGAATTTCTTCAGTACGTTCTCGTAACTTAACTTCAGTTTCCATCCGATCGGAAATATCAATTCCCACTCCGATTAAATATTCTACGCCATTAAAATCAACCCGCCTTCCATTAAAATAATACGGAATCTTCTTCATATCCTTGGTGACAAAAAAAGCCGTTATTTCCCCCCGCTTGTTTTCAAAGACCTGTTCTATTTTATCTTTTATTTTTTGTACGTCGTTGCCGCGAAAAAAATCCAGGGGATGCATCATTTTGATTTCGTCTGCAGTATAACCGGAAACTAATTCTAAATTTTTATTCCATCGAATGTAATTTCCATTCCGATCGCATAGGTAAAAAACCCCGGGCATCGAATTAATGATCGACTCAGAAAGGTTTTTTTCGGCAGCCCATTGGCTTGTCTTTTCCTTTACCAACTCATTTAATCTTTGTGGTTGCCTTATCAGATAGCCCGCAAACACGCCCGCAGTAGCAGAAAGGATAACTCCCAACAAGGCAAACCCAAGAACGTCAAAAAACACTACTTCCTTATCTCTTTGCATCACATACAATTTCCACTCGCCATCGGGAACGACAACCGTAGCAACTGGACTTTCCTCATGTGGAATTGAAGCTGGCAAAAAGAATTGTTCTTCACCTGTACTAGGATTAACTTTTGATAACTGATATATAAAACTTCGGTTTTGAAGAGAATCTATTCCGGATGCCTTGAGCAGAGTCGACAATTTTACGAGGACCACAGAAAACCCTAAAAATTTCTCGTCTTTGAATATCGGCAATCTGCCAATTACCGCCTGGCCACCCTGCTTTAACGTTAAGGGCCCTGCAAAGTAAAGGTGCTTTTTCTCCAACGCCCGTAACGCTTCTTTTCGTGTTGAAGAATCATTAAGGA
>DASQTN010000180.1:0-2029 GCA_035641895.1 Chryseolinea sp.
CAATGATTTCCCCCAATGCCGGTCGCGCAGGATGAGTTGTTGTAAGAAATTGCTACTTATAAGAGTTGAGCGTTAAAGGAAATCAATGACAGGACCGTCAATTTATAACATCTTTCAACTGCACCGCTACTCCACCTTTCCGCTTACTTGCATCTGCAGCTTCCATGAAAGCATAGATTTCCAGTGTCTCCTTTTCTTCTACCGGACTTTTCTTTGTCGTAAAAAAATCCGCGATTTTTACAGCAAGTCCGTCGTATCCATCGAATGGACCCAGCACCATATTACCGTTTGATCCAAAGGCCGTTCCTCCATAATCATGTTTGCCTTCCCGCGTGCCACGAAACGTTCCAATCCTACCGTCCGACCACAAACCTACAACGACATCCATATTGTCTTTGCTATAACGAGTAACAGATTCGCATCCCGGTCCCATCACTGTAAAAAGTATTTCAACACCATGTATCCCGTACCAAAAGAGATCAGGGTGATGAGGCTCGAGCGTTGCAGGACTGAAGGTATCTGCACCGAGTACTTTTCCGATTGCATTATTGTGTCGTACATCTTGTACGGTTTTCATGTACCGTAAAGAAGAAGCCGAAAAAACAGGCACCTGCATCTGACCTGCTTTTTTGTAAATCGCGATTACATCTTGAAGCGAAGCTGCGATAGGTTTGTCAATGAATAGCGGCTTCTTGGCGGTGATCACCTGAAAGGCTTGCTCCCTGTGTAAACGTCCATCATTGGTTTCAAGTAAGATTACATCAACTAAGTCAAGTAATTTTGTTATTGAATCCACGATCGTCACACCCAGCCCTTTGACTTCCTCGGTATATTTTGGTATCCGTGATGCACTGCTTTGAATATCCTTGCTACCGTATGGATAAGCTGCTACCACTCGAAATTTTCCGGATGTGTCGGTAACATTAAAATATTTAGCAAAGGCTGGCGAATGCGATGTATCCAGGCCAATGATTCCGATTTTGATAGGAGCATACAGATGTTTCGCGAGCGAATGATACGATATCCCCAAGGTAGTACCAGCAAATGCTGTGGCTGAAATAAAATCTCTCCTGTTCATAAAAATTTTTTAGGTCAATGAAGGTTCCCACCCTTTCTCATATTCACGTGTCCACAATTTCATGGCTTCATTATCATTTTTGATTCTTCCGGTGTTCGTGTCGCAATACAACGTTCTGCCTGTACGGTAGGAAATATTCGCCAGGTGACAAAGCAGAACACTTTTGTAACTATCGCTATAGATTGACGTAGGAGCCTTCCCGGTTTCCAAACATTCGAAAAAGTTAGCGAAGTGATCTTTGTCCAAATCAAACCCAGGGCCAGTTTGCGTGACAGTGGCATTAGCCTGTGAAGCGACCGGGCTCGCCTGCATTAATTTTCCTTTGTTGTCATAAACTTTAAAGGAGTTATTGTAAAGCTCTAACGTCCCATTTTCTCCGTGAAATGACACGCCCGATCCCATGTCATTTATACCCCGTTGGTTACAACTGCGTCCTTCCCATGCGATGGTTTTTCCGCCTTCAAAATCAAAGGTTGCAATTTGTGTATCAGGGGTTTCCCAATCATCTTGATATTGATAACGTCCGCCAGTCGATTGAACTTTTGTGGGGTATTCTACCTGGAGTCCCAACCGGGCAAGATCAATAAAATGTGTTCCGTTATTAAGAACTTCCCCCGTGCCCCAGTTCCAGCGCCAATGCCAATGATAATGAATGAGATTGTCCTTGAATGGTTGCCGTGGAGCTGGTCCCTGCCACAACTCATAGTCCAGCGTGGCTGGGACAGAAACAATTTTTCCCTTTCCAATGCTAGGTCTGGTATTGGTATACCACGCACGCGCATAATACACTCTGCCAATAATTCCGTTGTGCAGCAATTTTATTGCTTCTTTAACCTGAGGCCATGAACGTCGCTGATTCCCCATCTGAACCACTTTAGTATTGTATTTTCTCATTGCTTCTATGAGCAGTTCACCTTCTGCAGGATTATGACTTCCGGGTTTTTCAATATA
>DASQTN010000181.1:0-2479 GCA_035641895.1 Chryseolinea sp.
GTTCCGTGACTCCGTGGTGAAGAATCTTTTCCACTTCTTCCCGCCAATAGTATAGCCATGAAGTTGTCCACGCACCACAGCTGTCGGTCGGGATTCAAGGCTTTATGTGAAATAGAAATACCGGTTCACGCAAAGGGCGCAAAATTAGTTCTGCAAAGGACGCAAATGATAAGATAATTTTTTGCGTATTATTAAGGTGCAAGGATCAATAAAGCTTTGCGGATTTTGGGAATTATCCACTGAGGCCACGTTAACTTCTTTGCGACTCCTATGGTAAATAATGAACTCATGCCCGTTCAAGGAAATCATCAATCCTTTTCTTTTGCCTCAAGTGATGCCGAAAATGCATATCGGCAAACTGAACCCACTCATGAGCGCTGAAATAACCAAGTCCCGGATGTTGGGTCTTCCCACAGAACGGACTTTCTGAGATCTTAATCGCAGCCAAATTCAAATGAGACTTCAAATTCGATAAATCAGTCATCAATTGCTTTTTACTTTCAGGTTGTGGTACGAATGCATTGGATGGCGCCCCCTCGAGGATTTCATTGGGGAAATCACTGTTTAAAAGCATGACCCTGCCTTCAAGCGTTGCCACTTCCGTTGCGTGATCATTATTTGCAACGCAAACATTAATCTGCTCCAAATAATAGGAAGTGTCTTCGAGCAAATGCATGTAAACCTGCCCAATAGACCACGTCGAGGTGGAGGGTTTCGCCGTCAGCTGCTGGTAATCATATCCCTCCAGGGCGTTTTGCCAGGCACCAATAGTGCGATTAAAGTTCTCGATCAACATTTCGATTAAAAGATCTTTGCGCATTTGAATTAGTCCGCGAAAGTGTAAAAAAATCGGAAGACAATATACGTCATTCAATGCCAGCTCATCAGGTTTAAGTTCCAAAATTTTCGGGGACGAATTCGACGATTGAGATTTATCGTTCAGTGAACAATCGACCTGATCCAATAAAAATTTGCCGGCCCAACGACGATTACAACCGGCTTTGTTTCGGCTCTAAAATATTATTTACATCGTGACGAGCGGCCAACTTCCCGTCAGCGTTGATTTTCGTCAAAAAAAGTCAGGCCACAACAACCCTATGGCAGCATGTTTCTAACAGAATGGGTGTGAATGCATGTTTCAAAATCGAACACGATTTTTTCGTAGCGAACACTCTGAACGTGAGAATGGCCTAATTTGATTCAAAAAGTAATGCATGGAATGGCACGATTATCGGAACACTGATTTTTCAACCAGTCCTCCATGCTTAGAAATTATTTCAAAATCGCCGTTCGTAATATCACCCGGTCTCTTTCATATAGCGTCATCAATATTTCCGGTTTGGCACTGGGTATAACATGCGCATTACTTATATTTTCTATTATCCACTATCACCTGTCCTTTGATAATTTTCACGAAGATAGGAGCAGGATCTATCGTTTTGTTACCGAACAACATCGCGACCAGGTAAGCTATGTTAGCAGCGTACCACCTGCATTTGGACTGGCCTTTCGCAACGACTATGCCTTTGGCGAAAAGGTGGCGAGGATATGCACGCTTACTGAGCAATTGATCGCGGTCGAGGACAAAGGTGTCGTGAATAAATTCAAAGAAGAACTGTCCTTCGCAGAGCCCGAATTTTTTGAGATTTTCAATTTCCCGATTGTCGCCGGACAAAGTAAGACTGTACTGACAGAGCCCCATACTGCAATTATCAGTGAACGTGTCGCGAAAAAATACTTTGGCAACGAATCACCACTTAATAAGACTTTTAGATTCAATAACGATATCGACTTTAAAATTGTGGGGGTCTTAAAAAATATTCCCGACAATACCGATTTCCGGTCTGAAATTTATTTGTCCTATGCCTCCATTGGCCGATACAATGACTGGTACGCGGCGGAAGATTCATGGGGAGGAATTACCTCCGATATTCAATCGTACGTTCGTTTACAACCAGGTGTAACAACGACAGAAGTTGAAAAGGTATTACCAGCATATGTAAAAAAATACAGAGCTGAAAGTAAGAACGTTCATCATTACAAACTCCAGCCAATGGATGATGTGCACTTCAATCCCCAGTATCATGGTGTTATGTCAAAAACCAATCTTGGTGTTTTGGCCTTGATCGGTGTCTTCCTCATCATCACCGCGTCATTAAATTTTATAAATCTTGCCACAGCGCAGGCCGTTAACCGGTCGAGGGAAATTGGCGTGCGTAAAGCTTTGGGAAGTGCGAGGATACAACTATTCTGGCAGTTCACGCTAGAAACCAGCGTGATCGTAATCTTGTCATCAGTATTGGCGTTTTGCATAGCCTACGCGGTACTGCCCTATGTCAACGCCATATTTAATACAAGAGTTAGTTTGGATTTCCTTGCTGATCCTTCGCTCCTTTTATTTATGACGGCCCTAGCGATCAGTGTAACATTGCTTTCAGGATCGTATCCCGGACTTATCATTTCAGGATTCAAACCGGTA
>DASQTN010000182.1:0-5384 GCA_035641895.1 Chryseolinea sp.
CAAAAATTTGCATGACGGCATCCCGGCTTTCTTCGCGGTCCTTCATATACTTTAGACAAACACCATACACCAATGGCATGTAGCGGTTGTACAACGTACCGATCAACGATAGGTCGCCGGATTCTTTGTATTGCGCTACCAGCTCTAAATCGGAATAGGTGCTATGGTCTTTTGCAGAAAGCATTTTTGAAAAATAATAAAAAATATCTGGGGTATCGTATGGAATCCGGTGGGACACAGCATCTCAATGCTAAATAAATCTTTTACGTATGAAAAAGTCATTTTGGATTTTCGCAGCCCTCATTCTGTTTTCCACCGGATTCACCTCTCAGCAAAGCCGAACGATTACGGGTAAGGTCACCTCTACCGACGATGGAATTGGAATACCGGGTGTAAATGTCCTCGCCAAAGGAACAACGAACGGCACGGTTACCGATGCACAGGGGAAATACAGCATTACCATTTCGGCGCATGGTGGAACGCTTGTGTTTTCGTTCATTGGTTTTGAAACCAAAGAAGTAAAAACCGGCTCTTCCAATGTAGTTGATGTGACTTTATCACCGGATGTAACCGCCCTGGAGGAAGTTGTCACAACGGGATATGCCCGTGGCAGAAAGTATAAGAAAGATTCGGCCGCGCCAGCTTCGAAGGCTTATATGCAATATGAATCTAAACAAGATTACCAGCAGCCGCAATGGAATACTGAAGAATATGATGGCATTGAGGAGAATATTTTTCGTGAAGCGCTTAAGAATCCGTTGTCGACCTTCTCGATTGACGTGGACGCGGCATCTTACAGCAACGTGAGAAGATTCATTAACAACGGTCAGCGACCGCCCAGAGATGCCGTAAGAATTGAGGAGCTGATTAATTATTTTGATTATGATTACGATCAGCCAACCGATGAGGACCCATTCGCTATTCATACAGAAATTTCCAGCGCACCCTGGAACAGCGCCCACAAACTCGTACACATCGGGCTTCAAGGTAAGTCAATTCCTACCGAAAAATTACCACCTTCAAACCTGGTGTTCTTGATTGATGTCTCAGGCTCAATGGACGAGCCCAATAAACTACCACTTTTAAAATCATCATTTAAAATGCTGGTGGAACAACTTCGCCCGCAAGATCATATTGCCATTGTAGTGTATGCAGGTGCGGCAGGGCTTGTTTTGAAACCTACCGCAGGAAGCGAGAAACGAAAAATACTTGCTGCGTTAGATCAACTGCAAGCCGGTGGTTCTACCGCCGGAGGAGCGGGTATCAAACTTGCGTATGAGGTTGCAAAAGAACATTTCAAGGAAGGCGGCAACAATCGTATAATTTTGGCTACGGATGGTGATTTTAACATTGGCGAATCCAGCAACGCGTCCATGGAACAATTAATCGAAGAAAAAAGAAAGGACGGCGTATTTCTGACGGTATTAGGATATGGTATGGGTAATTACAAAGACTCAAAGATGGAAACGCTGGCTGATAAGGGAAATGGCAACTATGCTTACATCGACAATATTACCGAGGCGAGAAAAGTGTTGGTCAATGAATTTGGCGGCACCCTATTCACCATCGCTAAAGATGTAAAGCTGCAAATAGAATTCAATCCGACTAAAGTAAAAGCATACCGGTTGATAGGGTATGAAAACAGAATGCTCAAAAATGAAGATTTCAACAACGACAAAAAAGACGCAGGCGATCTTGGTTCGGGACATACAGTGACTGCGTTGTACGAGATCATTCCGGCGGGGACCGACAGCGAGTTTTTTAAAGTTGACGATCTCAAGTATCAAAAGTCTACCATCGATCCAAAGGCAAAGGATTCCAAAGAATTAATGACCATCAAATTCAGGTATAAAAATCCGATTGAAAACAATAGTAAATTGATTGTTCACCCTTTGATCGATTCCAATGTAAGCTTGGCAAAAACATCCGATAATTTCCGATGGTCTGCGTCTGTCGCCGCCTTTGGAATGCTGTTACGAGATTCCGAATACATTAAGAATTTTAACTATGACGCTGTCGTTCAAATGGCACAAAATTCGAAAGGTGAAGATAGAGAGGGGTACCGGATTGAATTTATCAACATGGTAAAATCATTTGGGAGCGTAGCGAGTCGTTGAGCCTTCGGATTTTTAAGTGAAAGCCTTTCGAAAACCGAAGGGCTTTCTTTTTATACCTTGTTTTAATTCATCGCAAAGCAGTACTTTGGATTTTAATCCTCCTCCATGATTAAAATCAGTGCCGTCATAATTACCTATAACGAAGAGCATTCCATCGGTCTGTGTATAAAGACACTTAAGTCGGTAGCCGATGAAATTGTTGTGGTTGACTCTTTTTCAAAAGATAACACAAAGGCTATTTGCGTGCGCGAAGGGGTGAAATTCGTAGAGCATGTTTTTGAGGGTCACATTCAGCAAAAAAACTTTGCGCTGACGCAGGCCTCGCATGATTATGTGCTGTCGCTGGATGCCGATGAGTACTTATCTGACGCACTGATTTCATCGATAAAAATCATCAAAGAAAATGCAACGCACCAGGCTTATAGTATGAATCGTCTGACGGGAATCGGAGGAAGGTGGATTTATTCAACGGACTGGTATCCTGATCGGAAAATAAGACTTTGGGCAAAAAACGCAGGACGTTGGGGCGGCTATAATCCTCATGACACTGTCATTTTAAATGAAGGGATCGCTGTTTCGCATTTGAAAGGAAATTTGATGCACGATGGTTATGAGGACTACAATGATCTGATGAACAAGGCAAACCAATATGCCAGAATATTTGCAAAGGCAAATCAGAACAAAAAGTCAAGCTCGGTGTTCAAGACTCTTTATAAGAGCCTTTATACATTTATTAGGAATTATATCCTGAAGTTGGGCTTTACCAGCGGATTTGATGGATTAGTGATTTCTTGCGCCAATTCCTATTATACATTCTTCAAATATGCGATGTTAAGGGAATTGAATAAAAATAAGCGGCGTAAAGAAACTCGTCAGGGCATTTAAGATTTACGTGATCTGTGGCCGGATTTTTGAATCCATCGAAGTAAAATACTATTTTTAGACCCACATGGAATTAGAAGAGTCACCGAAACAGCAGTATTCCGATAAAGAAAAGGAAAACATCTTTAATAACGAGTTTATGCCTCATATTAACTCGATGTACAACTTTGCCTATCGGTTGACGCTTGACCAGGATGACTCAAAGGATCTGGTTCAGGATACCTATTTAAAAGCCTATCGTTTTATAGATTCTTTTCAGCAAGGAACTAATGCTAAAGCATGGCTGTTCCGAATTTTGAAAAACAGCTTCATCAATGATTACCGAAAGAAGAGCAAAGAGCCTTCCAAGGTTGATTATCAAGAGGTAGAAAGCTATTATAATTCCGAAGAGGTTGACAGGCAAATAACCCCCGATCTGCGTGTGGAGGCGCTTAAAGATATGATCGGGGATGAGATTTCTAATGCCCTCAATTCTCTTGATGTAGATTTCAGAACAGTGATAATATTGTGCGATTTAGAAGGATTTAAGTATGATGAAATGGCCAAGATCTTAGACATTCCAATAGGAACAGTAAGAAGCCGATTACATCGCGCACGTAACCTGCTGAAAGAAAAACTGAGTGAATACGCTAAACAAATGGGTTATAATAATGCCTGAGCCTATGAGTCCCGACTTTGACAAAATGAAGCAAGACTGTCAAAATCAACGTGAGTGCATGGAAATGCTTCAGTTGATAGTCGACGGTGAAGCTTCGCCAGAACAAAAAGAACATTTTTTAATGCATCACCTGGAGGAATGCATGCCCTGTTACAAAAATTATCATTTGGAAGTAGCCCTCCGGACGCTTCTCAAAAACAAATGCACCGGTCAAGCACCACAGGAATTAATCGATAGTATAAAAGCCAAAGTCATCTCTAACTTGGCTGACAATGGAAGGTAAAGCAATTATTTTTTCCGCTCCTTCCGGTTCAGGTAAAACTACAATTGTAAAACATCTCTTGGAAAAAAATCCGGATCTCGGATTTTCAATTTCCGCATCTACGCGTGATAGAAGGGGACGTAATGAAGCCCACGGCAAAGACTATTATTTCCTTACACCAGACGAATTCAAAAAAAAAATTGACGGCAATGAATTTGTCGAGTGGGAAGAGGTCTATGAAGGTAATTTTTACGGCACCCTAAAATCCGAAATCGAACGTATCTGGAGCAGTGGTAGAAATGTAATTTTCGATGTAGACGTTAAAGGGGGAATTAACCTGAAAAATTATTTTGCCGACCGGGCACTCGCCGTTTTCGTAAAAGTGCCCTCGATAGAAGTACTCAAGGAACGACTTCACGATCGCGGTACGGAGTCTTCAGAAAGTCTTTCGCGAAGGTTATTTAAGGCAAATTTTGAAATGACTTTCCAGGATAAATTTGACAAAGTATTGGTTAATGAAAATCTTGAGCATTCCCTGCAGCAAGCCCAACACCTGTACGATGCATTCAAAAGAACCTGATCCTACATCCGAAGTTTTTTCTCACCTTTGCCGAGCCTGATCCGGAATGAAAATAACCCCTGAAATTCTTTAACTTCGCCCATCTAAAGTTCTAAACTAGAATGAGGTATTTCATTCAATCACTTAAATTCTTCTTTTTTAAAAGAATTCTCGGGCGAAAATTCCTGACGGCCACCGATACGATATTCAATCTAAATTTTCACGTTGAAATTCATGATGCGATGGGTCGAAAAATATTTAAACGTGGCTCCCTGCATCCCGACCACACCTCTTTCCTGTTAACACTACCATTCGATGATAGCGACGTGATTCTTGATATTGGCGCGAACATAGGTTGGTATTCGATCGTTCTGAAAAATAATATTCGCCGGAACGTAACTTTCTATGCATTCGAACCGGAACCCCTCAACTTCGAGTTGCTCAAGAAAAATATCGCGCACAATCACATCGCCAATATCGAAGCGGTAAATAAGGCTGTAGCCGAAAAATCGGGTCAATCAACTTTGTTTTTATACCATCCTAAAAACTCGGGTCGACACTCGCTACTTGACATCAATCCTCAAACTAATAAATCCATTCAGGTGGAAACAATTAACCTTGAGGATTTTTTAAAGGGAAAGAACATCGATTTTAAAAAGGTTAAATTAATTAAGATTGACATTGAAGGCTATGAGGTATTCGCATTAAAAAATGCCGCAACCTTGCTACAACAATTGCCTTACATGTTTATTGAATACTCACCCGTCTTAATACGTCAGGGTGGACAGGATCCGGCACACTTTATCAAGTGGCTTTCCGATTTCGGATTCAATTTTTATAACATTGAGGGCGGGAAACCATCGACCCGTTCGGTGGAATTTCTTACCACTCTCGATTATACAGAAA
>DASQTN010000183.1:0-4004 GCA_035641895.1 Chryseolinea sp.
GTTAGGCATGATGATTTTTAGCTGGGGCTTATTTCGTCATGTTCCTTTGGTAATCGTGAATATCTCAGACCCCGCTGAATGGAATTCGCTATTCATGGCCGTGGCGGCTTCCGGAAGCGCATTCATTATGGCTGACTCGGTGACGCATGGTGTGTTGCCTTTTCGAAACCGCCTGTTGTCGAATAAACTTTTCATAAAACGGATGGGCAACCTTTGTTACGGATCAGCCTTAATTGTATTTGGAATACAACATATCGTGTATGCTCCATTCATCGCTTCACTCATTCCTTCCTGGATACCGGGAAATTATTTTTGGGCTCACATTACCGGACTTGCCTTATTAACAGCAGGGATTTCTATTACCCTCGAATGGAAAAATAAATTTAGTTCTCTGGCTCTAGGAATCATGATTTGTCTTTGGATTGCACTGGTACATTTCCCGAGACTACAGGCAAACGCACGAGATTACTACGAATGGACCAGCCTTTTCCAAGCCGTTATAATCGTTTCCGGCGCTTTTGTTTTACAGCAGAATTTGCTGGAACCATCACGGCCCGATCAACCGATGCGACACACAGGGATGCCACGAGCGTCCAAAAGAAGACAGCAATTGCAACGAAGGGATCAGGCGGTTAGGAGCAGCTAAAGCAGGAACTTCCCCTCTCCTCCAATAATCCGAATCCGGACATCGTTGCGCGCCTTCGTTCACTTTCGAATAGGGATATATTCAATCCAACTGAAATTTCGACGCTTTCTTGTGGCATTTGAATTGACTTAGGTGTTTTCCTAAACCCTCCAGCGCATGTTCAAAAGTTATTTCATTACCGGTATCCGAGGCTTGCTAAGTCAAAAAGTCTATTCGATCATTAAAGTAATCGGACTTTCTTTTGGACTTGCAGCGAGTATCATGATATACCTCTATGTGCAGGAGGATTTGTCGTATGATACGATGCATGAAAAATATAATCGCATTGTCAGAATATTAACGATCGACAGCGCTGAAGGCGTAAGCAGCAAGCAAGTCGGTGTAACACAACCCAGACTCGCTCCCGCAGCTGAAGAAGAATTGCCCGAGGTTCTTGAAAGCGTCCGTTTCACCGGCGGCGGCCGATACGACCTAAGCTATCAGGATAACGTGCTAAAATGCGAAGCAGCGTTTCGTGTAGATCCATCAGTGTTCGATGTCTTCGACTTTAAAATTATCGAAGGACCAGAAAAAGGAATTCTTGACAATCCAGGATCTATCGCCATCACTCAATCATTAGCGAAAAAGATTTTCGGTAACGAAAACCCTATTGGCAAAACGGTTAAACTGAATCAAACAACAGACCTACATGTGACCGCAGTGCTCGCTGATCTTCCAAAAAACTCTCACCTTCAGTTCGACCTGCTCCGCACCTTAGTTCCTGACAAAGACGATGACGGTCTACGACAAGCGCTGGAAACGTGGCAAGGCATTTTCACATTCTCATACTTACTGCTGGACAAACCGGCTAATGTGTCAGACCTCAACAGCAAGCTTCAGGCTATCAGCAAAAAAAATAATGCTTATGAATTTTTTACACCCGTAGTCCAACCATTAAAGGATGTTCATTTGATGTCGAAGGAAATCTTGTTCGAAACGAATTCCAATAAATCCGACATACTTAATGTATATGTACTGTCAACTATTTCCATTCTCATCCTGATACTGGCAGTCGTAAACTTTATGAATTTGGTAACAGCCAAAGCAGCGAGTCGCGCAAAAGAAGTAGGGATGAGAAAAGTAATCGGCGCCGTTCGCGGTCAGCTTATCGCACAACATTTAACCGAGTCCATTATTGTCACTTTCATCGCTTCACTCATAGCCGTTATACTCGTTTATACCGTCGTACCCGCGCTGAATAATACTTACCAGCGATTTGCAGATGTTAATGTACTTCTTCAGCCAATAAGTATTGTGAGTATTCTGGCGTTGGTGTTGATCGTTGGAATTCTTGCAGGTCTTTACCCTGCCTTTGTTCTTTCGTCGTTCAAACCAATTCTAGTTTTGAAGGGATCCTTCAAGAACTCAGCTCAGGGAATAAGATTGCGCAAGGCATTAGTAGTTCTACAATTTACGATATCCATTGCGCTAATGGTTGGAACAGGTATTATCTACCAGCAAATGCAATTTATCTATAGCACAGACCTCGGTTATGATCGCGAACAAATTATTTCCATTCAACAAAATGGCGCTGCGGTTTCGAGGGCCACAACTTTAAAAACCGAACTCCTTCGAAATGAAAGTATTATCGCTGCGGGCACGTCATCTACCCGAATCGGCCAACAACTTGGACGGACCAACATTTTTCCGGAGGGCTCCACCAGTGAAACCAATATCATCACTAGCATTATGACCGCGGATGAAAATTTTATACCAACCATGAATATGAAAATGGTTCAAGGTAGAAATTTCTCTCTCGACTATGATGATTCACTTTCAATGATCACCAACGAAGAAATGGCCAGGTTGTTAAAATGGCAAGAACCGATTGGTAAAAAAATAAGCATACAAACCGGTGCAAATCCAGGAGATAATACCGCCTACACCGTTGTGGGAGTTGTAAAGGATTTTCATTTTGCGACCATTCGGCATAAACTTGAACCTATGTTTATGCTTTACAGCAAAGACAATGGCGCATTGTCCATTAAGGTGAAAGCAGCAAACATGAAGGAAACGCTGACGTTTGTAGAAGATGCCTGGAAGAAAGTGAACCCAGGGACGACGTTTGAGTATAATTTTCTGGATGAGCAATTTGCAAATCTATATCGAAATGAGCAGGCCTTCGCCAATATGGTCTCCCATTTTACCATATTGGCGTTGATCATCGCAGGTTTGGGATTGTTTGCGCTTTCGGCCTTTACTGCGCAACAACGAAAAAAGGAAATTGGCATCCGCAAAGTACTAGGTGCAACGAATGCTACCATTTTCTACAAATTATCATTTGAATTCATTGCGCTTATCCTCGTCTCTTTTGTGTTGGCGAGTTTAGTGTCTTATTTTGTTATGGAGAAATGGCTACAGGATTTTCAATACAGTATCAAAATCGGATTAGGAATTTTTCTATTAGCCGGAGCCTCGGCCTTATTGATTGCTTTGCTTACGATTAGTTTTCAGGCAATCAAGGCAGCTTTGAATAACCCGGCCGACGCTTTGCGAAGTGAGTAATAAAAGTGAAGTGTTGAGGTTCTAAGTGATGTGCTGCGAACTTCAAATTTAATATTAGAAGATAAAATTCTATTTATGTTCAAAAACTATTTCAATGTAGCCGTCAGAAATTTCCGAAGATATTTTGGCTATACTATAATAAATGTAGCTGGGCTTGCTGTTGGACTTGCCACTGCGATATTTATACTCTTATGGGTAGCCGACGAAATGGCTTATGATTCATTTCACAAAAACAAAAGCACGTTGTATAGGATATGGCACCACGCAAAATACTCGGATGGTTCGATAAAGACTTACCCATCGACACCAGCTCCTCTAGCACCAACGGCGAAGGCGGAGATACCAGAAATTGAAAATGCGATCCGAATGGACTGGGGCGCATCGTTGCTTTTCGAGCATAAGAATAAGTCATTAATGGAATCCGGGGTATGGGCAGACCCCGATCTTTTCAAAATATTTACTTTCCCAATTCTGAAAGGTGATCCGTCGAACCCGATGCCTGGGCCTTACGATGTGGCGATCTCTGAATCTATGGCAAAGAAATATTTTGGTGACGAAAATCCGATTGGAAAAGGTTTTCGCGTCTCAGAAGAAATCGATGCTAAAGTTACAGCTGTCTTCCAGGATATCCCCAAAAATTCTTCCATGCAATTTGATTTTGTCCTGCCATTCGAAACTTTTGAAAAGGCACGACCATGGATGCAGGGGAAGTGGGGGAATTCGGGGAATCAAACATTTATCAAACTCCATGAAAATTCGTCGGCCGAAGTAGTAAATAAAAAAATGGCAGCGCTGGTGACGAAAAATTGCGATG
>DASQTN010000184.1:0-7945 GCA_035641895.1 Chryseolinea sp.
GTATGATCGTACTGACACCCTTTCAGCAAAATGATTTTAACCGACTGATCAGTTGGATCGATAACGAAGAACTGTTGATCACTATTGCTGGCAATGTTTGGTCCTATCCATTAACGGTTGACCAGCTCCAGCATTATCTCGATGATCCGAAAAGTTATTCCTTTAATATTGTCGAACAAACCAATCTTGATACGGTTGGACACACTGAAATTGTTCTTGCTGAAGACGGAGGTAGTTGTAAAATTGACAAATTACTGATAGATCCCATGCAACGCGGCAAAGGTCTTTGCATTCCAGTAATCAATAAATTGTTAGTCTACGCATTTAATAATTTACCCGTCCACACTGTTGAGCTAAATGTTTTTGACTGGAATTCTGCGGCGATTCGATGCTATGAAAAATCCGGCTTCTCGTTTAACCATAATAAGAAACAAGTATTCACTCTTGGGGACAAGACCTGGACCGCTATCAATATGTCCATAACTAAAGCGAAATTTTTGTCGATCGACGTTTAATAATAAGTACGGTTGCATTTCGCAATCACCCAAAATGAGAACTTAATACTACCACGACCATCCAAACGTAGTCTGGAAAATATAATCTCCTTCAGGTGCTCCTTCCACTGGACGGTTGTCATAATTATAAGTCAGTCCCAGTTGCACGAAAAAATCGTAAGGAAGATCGTATTTCATATCAAACGTCAAATCCGCACGCATACGTCCGGATTCCGTTAAGCTTGGATAAGCTGTTGCTTTGGTAAACAACGTAAGATCACCTATATCAAAAAGATTTAATTCAGTTCCAATGAATGCCTCCCAGCTTGTACGACTGGAAGTCTCATCATCAAAATCCTCATAGTTTACATTCGCCCCGCCCGAGAATCCCCAGTATGCGTCGTTTTGATGAATTAAATATTTTCCAAGGCCAACTTTGCCCAATAAACGGAGATCAATTTTCTGTTCCGTGTTCGAGAGGTATGATACTGAGATCGGTATGTACCAATCTTTCGGCAAAAAATAGTTAAAGTTCATTCCCCCATCCCTGCGGCGGATATCTACTGCATCATCCTGACTGGATTTAAAAGTGTTATACGATATACCTGCAGACCATCGTTCGGTAAGATACCCCACATTACTTCGCATGGATATCTGTTGAAGTGTCTGAGCCCTCGTTAGACTGTATCCAATACTGATCGCTGCGTGAAGCCGGTCCAGGAACTTATCACTCACTGGTTTCAACACCACAAGGTCTTTTAACAAATGCAGATAGGTTTTCCCGTCCTTATCATGAACAGTAACATTCGCCGAATCTGATGACGCCAAAGTACCGGTGACACGACTTCCATCCGTGAGCGTGATCAAGAATTGAGTTTTAGTAAAAATCTTCTTGATTCCTGTCCATTCAACGGTAAAGTCACTTTTGCTGTAGTCTGTCTCTATCGTCAGTACACCGCGGTCCATACTTTTTATTTCGCCCGCGACAAAATCATCATTCTTAAAAATCAGTGAGTCCTGAGCGAATAGTGTAAACGCTGGAAAAATTACCAGTAAAAAAGAAAGAGAATAATGTGTTCTCATAGGTATGGTGTTAGTTTGAACGATCAGAATAAGAGTTTGCGTTTAAAAACTTCAGTTCATAAGCCGCGAATGAAAACCATCGAATCTCCTAGGACAGGAGCACATACAAATAACCCTGGAAAGCAACAACGTTTCATAACTTTAGACTTAAGACTTATTAGTAAGTCCTCGCGGTAACAAGATCAAATCAAATCAAATAAAATTCCCAGGCTGTAAGTCCTTCAGTTAAATGAATATAAATAAAAAGTTTGAATCAACATTCCAGGAAATCGAATTACTTAGAGAATTGGTAATTTCGGTCAAATATTACTGAGCTGCAAAAGCGAAAGCCTGTGGTTCTTTACCACCAAGAAGATCCGACGTTGAGACCCAAACCATGTATCCCATTGCCAATGGGGCAAAAAACTATCCTGAACTTAAGGACAGTAGATATGTTCGCTTTACACAACTAAAACGACTAACCAAGTGCGCCGGTTTATTGATGAATAACACCAACAAGGGAGAGCGCGTAGTACTTTCGGCATTAGTACAACGCAATGAGAATGTCTCCTATCTGATACAACATACAAGGTAGAGTTCCGAAGGTAAATTCATTTTATCAAGTACACTTGTTTGTTATTTAGTCGCCTTGTTAGTGGTCTTCAACACCAAGCTCATATAAAGTCTCCATACGCATTAACCCAAGGAAAAAATCAGTTCGCCAACGTGTAGTCGGACAGAAATGCCAACCGATAAAAAAAGGAGAGCCATTTCTGACCCTCCTTACTCAACCAATCAACCCTCTACCAATGAACTCCTTTAATAATATAAAATATCATTGATTCACTTCCAGACACCGGTGTCAATATTACTTTGCATTGCGTGAGAAATACTTACAAAAGGACGAGCCGATTTGAGGTATCTATTCAAAAGCGACACGATTTTCTGAAACCCTATTCCTCAAAAACCGCCTTCTAAATTTCAAGTTGCTGATACACCAATGCCTTTTCTTTATTCATTAAACCGAATTTCACCAACGCTCTGTCTACTAACTGATAAACGACCGGCACAACAAGCAATGTTAAAAACATAGAGCTTGTGAGGCCTCCTATAATTGACCACGCGAGACCATTCTTCCAGGCAGCGCCTGCGCCGGAAGCCAATGCTACGGGTAACATACCCACCACCATAGCAATGGTTGTCATCAGGACCGGACGTAACCGCTCCTTTGTTGCCTCGAGTAACGCTTCGTTCGTAGACATTCCTTTTTCTTTCAGGTGATTAGTAAAATCGACAACAAGAATTGCATTCTTTGCTACAAGTCCGATCAACATGATGATACCAAGGATCGTAAAAATGCTCAACGTTTGTCCTGACAATGCAAGTGCAAATAGCGCGCCGATCATTGCAAGGGGAATCGAAAATAATACCACGAATGGATACACAAAGTTATTATACAATGCGACCATGATCAGGTACACGAGCAATATGGATGTAAGGAATGCAAATCCGAGCTGCGCAAATGATTTCTGTTGATTCTCCTGATTGCCGCCGAAGCGCGCTTCAACCCCAGCTGGCTTGTCCATGTCGTCAATAATTTTCTGGATCTCTGCAGATGCCGCTCCAGAAGATTTTCCAAGCAGCTGAGAATTAATGGTGACAGAAGTGATCCTATTGAAACGCTCAAGACGCGAAGGTCCGGAACTTTCTTTCACTTCCGCAAACTGATCCAGTCGAATCTGTTGTCCAAATTTGTTTTTGAATGTCAGCGCTTTTATGCTGTTCAAATCTTGTCTGTCGTATTCATCAAACCTAATATTGATGTCATACTCGAATTCGCCCTGACGGAATTTTGCATCTGTATTTCCGTTAAATGCAAACTGCATGGTAGCTCCAACATTTTGAAGGTCGAGCCCAAGTTCCGCCATTTTTCTTCTGTCGGTGGTCACGACGACTTCAGGGTTTCCCTCTTCAACCGATAATTTCACGTCCTGCGTTCCTTCCACTTTCTTCACTTCCTCCATCAAGGTGCCGGCAAAATTCATTACGGTATCATAAGAAGGACCGGTGACGATCACCTGTATCGGAGCCTGATTGGCCGTACCCAAAATTGAAATAGGAGTTGATTTAACCTTAACACCTGGAAATTTTTGAAGAATTTCGTTCTTCAAAAGAACGCCATAGACGTCGGCACTTACGGTACGTTTGTCCGGCTCGACGAGCTTAACATTGATCTCCGACTTATAGGCAGTACCCTGTGATGTACCCATCCCACTTTCACTGCTTTGTCCCACAGAAGTAAAAAGGGACACCACTTCCGGTTTGCTGGCGATGTACTTTTCTATCTTTAACGTCATCACATTGTTGTGATCGACGGACGTTTTTTTAGGGTACTCTAGCATCATCACGAGTTCACTCCTATCGCCTTGTGCAACGAATTCCGAACCTATGAATCCCGCGCCCACCAGCGCCAGGGAGGCGACAAACAATGCAACGGCGGTTATTAACGTAATAGCACGGTGCGCAAGCGCCCATTTCAACATACTTTGGATCCAAGCTGTAAAACGATCCAGGGCTTTTTCAAACCCTAAAATTATTTTTCCAAAAAAATTTTTATTGGAGACATGCTCCAGTTTTCCAAACCGCGAATACAGGTACGGAACCATTGTGAAGGATACAAGTAATGATAGTAGGGTCGCGATTACAACGACAATCGAGAATTGCTTCATAATATTAGAAATCAATCCCGTCGTCATGGCGATGGGAAGGAACACAACCACAATTACCATCGTGATTGAGACTACTGTAAACCCAATTTCTTTCACGCCGTCGTACGCAGCTTGGATTTTACTTTTACCCATTTCCATGTGACGATAAATATTTTCAATCACCACAATCGCATCATCGACAAGAATACCAACAACAAGCGAAAGGCCTAATAGAGACATCAGGTTAAGCGTAAATCCGAATAGGGACATCCCGATAAAGGTTGCGATCAACGAGAGGGGTATCGCTATCATAACAATGATAGAGTTTCGCAGCGAATGCAGGAATAGCATCATGATTGCAGCCACAAGAACTACGGCGAGAATAAGGTCATGTATAACGGCATCAGCAGCATCTAGGGTATAAACTGAGGAATCCTGGGCCACGGCAAATTTTAAATCCTGGTTGGCATACATGGTTTCAATTCTTTCAAGTTCTTTTGTGACAAGTTCACTCACCGATACAGCATTAGCGTCGGATTGCTTTTGAATGGAGATGCCGATTGAATTTTGCAAATCGATTCGGTTCACGATTGCAACTTCTTTTTTCGTGTCTTGTACTTCAGCTACGTCACTTAATTTAATAGTACCACCTTTCGGATCATAAGCAACCACCAGGTTTTGCAACTCCGTCAGGTTCGTAAACTTGCCGGATAACCGTACCAAGATCTGTTCGTCCTGAGTTCTGATCTTTCCAGTTGGGAAATCAAGATTTGATGACTCAATAAATTGAACCAACTGCGGTAACGAAAGTCCATAAGCTTTTAATTTCTCATTGTTTACGTTCACCCTGATCTCGCGTTCTTCGCCGCCAATCAAATTGATCTGCGCAACGCCTGGAATTTTAGCAAGATTGGGCTGGATGCGTTGTTCCACTAGGCCATAGAGTTCCGTAGCGTTCATGTTCGCTGTGACGCCCAATCGCATAATCGGCAGGTCATCGATAGAAAATTTTACGAGCGAAGGCGTCTTGACATCTTCCGGGAGATCTGCCAGGACAGCGTTTATTTTCCGCTGGGCTTCCTGCAGAGAAAGGTCGACATCCGCCTCATTCTGTAACTGTACAACAATCACTGACAGTCCTTCATAAGAGCTTGCTGTAATCTTGTCAACATTCTCCATAGACGATACAGCATCTTCCAATTCTTTGGTGACAGTATTTTCAACTTCATTTGGAGAAGCTCCAGGATAAACTGCCATAACCGTGACAATTGGCTGACTGAACTTTGGCAGCAATTCGTAGCTCAATTTCTGATAGCTTGTAATTCCTAAAAAAGTAAGAATGATAAATACCACCAGAATGATGGAAGGTCTTTTAATCGATATTTCTGTAATTTTCATAATCTGATTCGTGGATTAACTATTCCACTATTTATTCAACACCGTTACTTTGTCACCGTCGGAAAGATTTATCTGTCCATTTGTTACCACGCGATCGCCGTTCGCCAGGCCGCTTACAACCTCTACGGTATTGGCAAAAACTTTTCCAGCAACGAGTTCTTTTAACTTAACAGAATCGCCGGTTACGACATATACCTGCGCATTGTCAATACTCCCGATTAAAGCTGCCCTTGGAACAACTAATGAGGATTTGGTCGACGGCAAGTTAAAAGTCGCGCGCCCGTACATGCCTGCGCGGAGAGGTTTGTCTTTAATATTGTTGATTTCAAGTTCCACAGGAAAGTTCAGGTTCGCATCGGCTTTTGCGCCGATGAAATTTACTTTCGCTTTATAACTTACACCAGGGTAAACATCTGCGTTGACAGTAATGTCTTTCGCCTGGTTTACTGATAGAACCTGCGTTTCAGATACATTGACAATCATATTTAATTTCGTCATCTCTACGATCTCAAATAATTCCTTGGCGGCGTTGAGATAGGTTCCTTCTTCAACAAACCGTTTGTTCACATATCCAGCGAAGGGTGCGCGGATAAAAGAATCAGCCAGCCTTTTACGCGCCGTAATTACCCTTGCTTCTGCAGTAACGTACGCAAGGTTTACTTCATCCAATTGCGCTTGCGTTACGCCCCCACTTTTCACAAGACGTTCATAACGTTCTTTGTCCGTCTTCAATTTCTGAAGATTGGCTTCCGCTGATTTGACTTCCGCTTCAGCCGTTGCAAAATCAATCCGTGCAAGTAGCTGACCCTTTGTTACAAACTGCCCTTCGTCCACGGGCAGGCTTAAAACTCTGCCGGCAATTTCCGTCACCACCAAAACTTGTTTTGATGGGGCAAATGTACCAGTGGCCGTAAATGTGCCACCAATATTTTCTTCCTTGACCTCGGCGGTCTCAACGGGAATGGATGCATTTACTGTTTTAGCCAATACAGTCTGCTCTTGCATCTTTGCCTTATTATTTTTCAGAATAAAGGCAGCGCCGGCAAGGGCAACAACGATGATCAGGATGGATATGATAGTGCGTTTCATTTTTTATGGTTGATTACTTTTCTTAATTCAATAAATTCTTTATTTCTCCCTTTGATTTTAATAGCGCGACTTCGGCTTGTTTTACTTTCAACAATGCCTCAATGAGTTGGCTTTGCGATTCTATCCTTGAATATTCGGCCTGAAGCAGGTCTGTAAGCGGACTTAGCCCCTCATTGTAGTTTTGCAGCGTAACATCGTATACGCTGTTTGCAAGTGCCACATTATCTTTTTGCGCCAGATAGCTTGTATAACTGGTTTCAAAACTTTTCATGGCATTTTGATAAGCCATATTCGAAGCGTCGCGCGTATAAATCATATCACGTTCCGTCTTCATTCTTCTGATTTTCGATTGTTGAACTTTGGCGGATTTATTCAATCCATCAAAAACAGGAATGTTGATTTTTACTCCAATAGAAGCTACGTCAAACCATAATGGGTTTGCGCCTTTTGAAAAAATAAAATCATTGCTCTGACCAGTATATGTATAGTTGGCAAAAGCAGAAAGAGTCGGATAATACCCGGCAGAAAAATTCTTACGTTCAAGGTCATACAAGGAAAGTTGTGTACTTAATTGTTTGAATTCGACTTTATTTTCCCACTTCCATTCGCTCATCGTGATCGCCGGATCATACTGATAAGTAGTTGCATTGTAAACTAAAGGTTCATTCACCTCAATCATTGCATTCATGTCGAGGCCCGCCGCCAGCTTTAGCTGATTGATGATGCTCGCATATGAATCATCAATGCTCCTGATCTGGGTTTGAAGATTCGTGAGATTCACATTTATTCGGTCTACATCAAGTTTTCTTGCCACACCGTTTCGATACCGGTCCATCGTAATCGACAGGTTCTTCTGCGTCTGAGAAAGGGTTGAGTCCAGTACCATTCGCTGTGCCTGCAACGAGGCAGCCTGATAAAAAAGCGTAGAAACTTGTTGAATCACTTCCTCCTCGGTGCGCGTGATATTATAGTTGTAATAATCTTCGCTTACCTTGGCTGCCTTAATCCCTGTCAATACACTTTTGTTGAAAAGCTGTTGTGTTGCCTGTGCTGATATACTGGTTGAGTACTGCATTCCAGCCCGCAATACCGCGTAATCATCGGGACCGGCGTTAGGATCAGAAAACATTTTCGGGAAGACCAATGCCTGACGGATGACGTTATCCGACAGATCACCGTTGATATTAACCTGCG